>DQGF01000471.1:4338-4567 GCA_003525045.1 Pseudomonas sp.
TCGCTGGCAAGCCAGCTCCTACGAGGGTCGCGCAGCTCCCCTCTTGTTGCCAAAAACAAGAATAAGGAACCGTCATGTTCGATATCAGCACGTTCCCCCAAGCCGATGCCGTCCGCCGGGCTGCACAATTGAGTCAAGAAGACTACAAGCGCCTGTACTACCAATCCATCGAGCACCCCAGCAGCTTCTGGGCCGAGCAGGCCACACGCTTTCTCGACTGGAGTACGCC
>DQGF01000471.1:4892-5032 GCA_003525045.1 Pseudomonas sp.
ACCGTCCAGCGCTATAACCTGAAAACCGGGGAGGCGAGCTGGTTCGCCGGCGGGAAGTTGAACGTCAGTTATAACTGCATCGACCGCCACCTGGAAAAACGCGGCGATCAGATCGCAATCATCTGGGAAGGCGACGACCC
>DQGF01000471.1:5337-5485 GCA_003525045.1 Pseudomonas sp.
ATCATCTGGGAAGGCGACGACCCTGCGGAATCCGCGCAGATCACCTACAAAAAACTGCATCATAACGTCTGTCGCCTGGCCAACGTGCTCAAAAGCCGTGGCGTGAAGAAAGGCGACCGGGTGTGCATCTACATGCCGATGATCCCCG
>DQGF01000479.1 GCA_003525045.1 Pseudomonas sp.
GCAAGCCGGTCTCGCTCCCACAAGGGGATTTCATCCGGCCTTGCACTTTTTGATTTATGCTCGGTCTCTCGCTCCGGAGGGCCTTCGATGACTGATCTACTCACGTCCATTCAAGCCGCACTCGGCTTGCCTCACACCCCGATCCCGTTCACCTCGAGTGGCGCCCTGCCCTCGGCGTTTGCCGTGACTGACCTGGCTTGCGCCAGCATTGCCGCCGCCGGCCAGGCCATCAGCGGATTACTCGATCAGCAAACAGGTCGATTGCCCAACCTTGAGGTCGACCGACGCCTGGCCTCGTTCTGGTTCTCGACCTCGATCCGCCCGGTGGGCTGGAGCGTGCCACCGCTGTGGGACCCGGTCGCGGGAGACTATGCGACCAAGGACGGCTGGATCCGCCTGCACACCAATGCTCCCCATCACCGTGCCGCTGCCGAACAAGTCCTTGGTGCCTGTGCCGACCGTGCAGCGATGACGAGCAAGGTTGCTCAATGGGCCAAAACCGACCTGGAACAGGCCGTGGTCGATGCTGGTGGCTGCGCCGCCGAGATGCGAACCTGGGCGCAGTGGCAGGCACATCCTCAAGGTCAGGCTGTGAACGCCGAACCGCTGATTCAGTTCGTCGCCAACAGCAGTCAAAACGCAAAACCGTGGCAGGGTTCGGTGGCGCGGCCGCTGGCCGGGATCAAGGTGCTGGATTTGACCCGGGTACTCGCCGGACCTGTCGCCAGCCGCTTTCTCGCCGGGCTCGGCGCCGACGTATTGCGTATCGATCCGCCGACCTGGAACGAACCGGGCGTGGTGCCTGAAGTCACCTTGGGCAAACGCTGCGCACGCCTGGACCTGCATGACAAGACCGATCGCGACCTGTTCGAAAGCCTGCTCAAGGACGCCGACATCCTGCTCCACGGCTACCGCGCCGATGCATTGGAGCGCCTCGGTTATGGCATCGGCGAACGCCAGCAATCTGCCCCTGGACTGATCGACGTGTGCCTGAACGCCTATGGCTGGAGCGGCCCGTGGCAGAACCGCCGCGGCTTCGACAGCCTGGTGCAGATGAGCAGCGGCATTGCCGAAGCGGGCATGCGCTGGAAGCACGCGAACAAACCGACGCCCTTGCCTTTGCAAGCCCTCGATCACGCCACCGGGTATTTGATGGCGGCCAGTGCGATCAGGTTGTTGGCGCAGCGGTTGGGCAGCGGACGTGGTGGCTCGGCACGGTTGTCGCTGGCGCGGACGGCGAAGTTGTTGATCGAGGGTGACGCGGGGTCGGATGAGCCGTTGCGGGCGGAGGAGGAAAACGACCAGGGATTGTTGGTTGAGCAGACACCCTGGGGGCCGGCGCATCGGTTGCAGGTGCCGCTGAGGATTACCGGAACGCCGTTGCAATGGACGATTCCGGCTTCTGAATTGGGTTCACACCGCGCACAGTGGTGGTGACAGTACGGGCCCCTTCGCGAGCCCGGCACCCGTATCAGCATGGCGACACCGGGTATCCGCTACCAATAAAAGAAACTCCGGGGGCAGGCGTGCGGTCTGCCTTGATTCAGTACCTTTTTGAAGGAGAGACGCCAAATGGCTACGTTCGAGCCCGGTCACCTGCACATCGAGCGCCACGCGCTGAACAAGGATGATTACAGCTACAACCTGAGCATCGACTATGAAGTCAGCCATGATCCCGAAGAAGGCATGCTATTCAAGATGCATGGCTCGGTTGAAGGCAAGGAACTGAATGAAGAATTCTTCCTGCCCAAGGATCAGGCATTCGACTTCGCCCGGCATGCCACGCGCATCGCGCAAACATACGGCTTGCCCAAGGAAGCCAGCATCGGTTCGATGCACAAGGAATACGACGCGATGTTTGAAGATGTCCGGGCGCAACTCGATGTCAAATCCGGCGATCCGGTCAAACCCGAACACCTGGAATAACCGGTTCTGTGCCGAACACAAAATCCTTCGAACACTAACAATCAATTGTGGGAGCGGGCTTGCTCGCGAAAGCGGCGTGTCAGTCGCTATCAATGTCGACAGGCTGACCGCTTTCGCGAGCAAGCCCGCTCCCACACAAGCCGTGCACAGATCCGGGATCTGCGCCAGATTTCACCTAACCCCCTGCTCCAAGGCATACTTGCCACCCTCCGCACTCCAGAACTAAAAGCTGCCCCATGCGTATCCACGTCAGTTTCATCGACCGCGTCGGCATTACCCAGGAAGTCCTGGCGTTGCTCGGTGCGCGCAACCTCAACCTGGACGCGGTGGAAATGATCCCGCCGAATGTCTACATCGATGCACCTGATCTGAGCCAGGCAGTGCTCGACGAACTGAGCTACGCGCTGTTGCGGGTCGAGGGCGTCAAGGCCGTGGAGCTGGTGGACATACTCCCCGGCCAGCGCCGACACCTACAACTGGAGGCCTTGCTCGCTGCGATGAGCGATCCGGTGCTGGCCGTGGGCCCCGACGGCCATGTGCTGCTGGCCAACCCCACCCTGGTCAGTCTGTACGGTCGCGAGCCGGCAGGTGAGCCGTTGTCCAGCCTGTTCGCCGAGCCGGACCTGGTGCAGAACCTGATCGACAAGGGCTTCCGCCTGCCCATGTGCGAGGTGAGCTTCCAGGGCCAGGCCCTGCTGCTGGACGCCACACCCATCAGCGGCGGGGTAGATGCGCTGGTGGGTGGCCTGCTCACCCTCTACCCGCCGAGCCGCATCGGCGAGCGCCTGGCCTCGCTGCTTCATGACCCTACCGAGGGGCTGGAGGCATTGCT
>DQGF01000268.1:0-8273 GCA_003525045.1 Pseudomonas sp.
GATCGCTTTCTGGCTCGTTTCGTCAAGGAATACGCGCGTCCGGCCCGGGGGTTCAGCGACGAAGCTCGAGAAGCACTGCTCAGCTACCGCTGGCCGGGTAATATCCGCGAGCTGCGCAACGTAGTGGAGCGGGCGAGCATTATCTGTCCGCAGGAGCGGGTAGAGATCAGCCACCTGGGCATGGCCGAAACCCCAGTCAACAACGCACCCCGCATCGGCGCAGCGCTGAGTCTGGATGAGTTGGAGAAGGCTCACATCGGAGCCGTTCTTGCCACCGCCGACACGCTGGACCAGGCCGCCAAGACTTTGGGCATTGACGCATCGACGCTGTACCGCAAACGCAAGCAGTACAACCTGTGAGTCCCGCCCGATGAAACTGGCGATGAAGCTGCGCACTCGGCTGTTTCTGAGTATTTCCGCACTGATCACCGTAGCGCTGCTCGGACTCTTGCTCGGGCTGGTCAGCGTGATGCAGATGGCGGGAACTCAGGAAGCGCTGATCCGAAACAACTTCGTCACCCTCGACCTGGGGCTGAAACTGCGCCAGACCCTTGGCGACCAATTGATCATCATGCTCAGCGATCAGCCAGATCCTGCTGCATTCGAGCGGTCCAGGCAGCAATACTATCGGTTGCTTGATGAAGGCATTGCCCTTGCCGATTCCGGCAATGAAGTTCAATACGGTTTTGCACAGGCCAAGGCTGACTACCAGAGCTTTATGCAAGCGTACGACCAGTCACCTGACACGACGCACGTGTTGAGTGGTAACGGTGAACTCACCGAAAAATTCAATGCGCTGCGCAATGGTTTGATCGCCGAACACAAGCGTGCGCTGGATAACATCAATGTCACCGAGCGCCAGGCTCGGGAGCGGGCGCTGCTGGTGGCTGGCTTGCTCGGGCTGGTGGGGTTGGCGGTGCTGATCATCGGCTTCGTGACCGCTCACGCCATCGCCCGGCGTTTCGGCGCACCGATTGAGGCCTTGGCCCAGGCGGCGGATAACATCGGGCAGGGCAATTTCGAAGTGACCCTGCCGATTTCCTCGGCAGTGGAAATGAACCAGCTGACCAAACGCTTCGGGATCATGGCCGAAGCTCTGCGCGAGCACCAAGCCACCAATATCGACGAGCTGCTCGCCGGCCAACAGCGTTTGCAGGCAGTACTCGACAGCATTGACGACGGGTTGCTGATGATCGACCGCGAGGGGCATCTGGAACACCTCAACCCGGTTGCGCAGCGTCAATTGGGTTGGGACACCGATCGACTCGGCCAGGGTCTGGGCACCGCTCTGGAGCGCCCCGAGCTGGATGGGCAGCTGCAACTGGTGCTGCGCGGCGGGACCCTGGAGCGGGCCCCGGAGGACTTAAGCATCGAGGTCGATGGTGAGTCGCGATTGCTAACTTATAGCCTGACGCCGGTCAGCCACACTCAAGGTCATATTCTCGGTGCCGTGATGGTGTTGCATGACGTCACCGAGCAGCGTGCGTTTGAACGGGTGCGTAGCGAGTTCGTATTGCGTGCCTCCCACGAGCTGCGAACGCCGGTCACTGGCATGCATATGGCGTTCGGCCTGTTTCGCGAGCGCGCGCATTTCGCCAAGGACTCCCGTGAAGCCGATCTGCTGGACACCGTGAATGAAGAGATGCAGCGTTTGATGCAGTTGATCAACGACTTGCTGAACTTCTCCCGCTATCAGAACGGCTTGCAGAAACTCACGCTGGCGCCGTGTTCCATCGACGATTTGCTGGAACAGGCTCGGGAACGTTATGCCGGTATCGCCGTGGAGAGGGGCATCAGCCTGTTGGTGGAAGTGCAGGGGCCATTACCCTGGCTGCAGGCCGATCAGCCTCAGCTGGACCGGGTGCTCGATAACTTGATCGACAATGCCTTGCGCCATACCGCCACCGACGGGCAAATACGCTTGCAGGCGCGGCGCCATGGGGAACGGGTGATTATCAGCGTCGAAGACAACGGCGAAGGCATTGCCTACGGTCAGCAGGGGCGGATCTTCGAACCCTTTGTCCAGGTCGGTCGCAAGAAAGGCGGTGCCGGGCTCGGCTTGGCGCTGTGCAAGGAAATCGTGCAGTTGCATGGCGGGCGGATGGGCGTCTATTCGCGGCCGGGGCAGGGAACTCAGTTCTACATGGCACTGGCGGTCTAAGGCGCCTTTACGCTTCGTCATCCAGGCGTCTGCCGGCCAGCCGACGGCCACGGGTTATCAGTTCGATGAACTGCACCGCACTCAACGCATGGGCGAACAGCCAGCCCTGACCGTATTTCACCCCTTCGCTGCTCAGAAACGCCGCTTGCGCTTCATGTTCGATGCCCTCGGCGATCACTTTCAGTTGCAGGGCCTGGGCCATGTGAATGATATGCGGTGCCACGCCACTGCTGGCGGCGTCATGGCCCAGCGCATCTATAAAGGCCTTGTCGATTTTCAGGCAATCCACCGGCAGTGTTTGCAGGTAGGCGAGACTGCAATAGCCGGTGCCGAAGTCGTCGATCAGTACCTGATGCCCGACATCGCGCAAGGCTTGCAGGTTTTCCCGGGCCACCACCACGTCGATCAATCCGCGCTCGGTGACCTCGAAGGCGATCTGCTTGGCCGCGACCCGGTGCAACGTCAGCAAGCGCGCCATCACCTGGCCGATACGCGGCACCATGACGTCACAGGCCGCGAGATTGACCGAGATGTATAACTGTGGATTGGCCCGCAGCAATTGCCCTAACTGCTCAAGCAGGCGTTGCAGGACGAAGTCGGTCATCTGGCGGATCTGGCCGGTGTTTTCTGCCATCGGAATGAACAGGTCCGGGCTGGTCAGGGTGCCATCCGGTCGGCGCCAGCGGAGCAGGGCTTCTGCCCCGACACAGTTGCGACTGTCGAGGTCGAAGATCGGTTGATACAGCACCTGCAACTCGCCTCGCCGTATCGCGCCCGTCAGTTCCGCGTCCATCGACTGTCGTTGTCTTACCAGCAGGAACACCAGAAAACCCACGCACACGCCCAGCGCCAGGCTGGCCGGCAGCAGCCACCACCAGATCGCTGGCACATGCATGCCGGTGCGAGGCGTGATCAATACCAGCTGGTATTCCGGATTGTTGGTGGGCATACGGTAAATCAGGCGTGTGTGCGTGACTTGCAGCGCATCGCGGCTTTTTGGGGGCCAGGGTTCGGTGGGGGGCCAGACCTGCGACAGGCCCAGTACCGGTATCGCCCGCGTGCCGTGGTCGAGTACCACTAACAGGCTGCTTCCAGGCGACAGGTCGACCATGTCGGTCAAATGCCCGCGAGAGGTCGCGACACGAAAGTTACCGCGCCCAAGCATCAGCGCGGCACGGTTCTCATCGGGTTCGGTGGTGGTGTTCAGCCAATAGCTGTAGGTGGGGCCCTTGATATCCGGCGCCCGTATCAGCGACAGCCCTTCCTGGCGCGGTCGGTTGGAGCAGATCCGCGAGGCGTCCATATAAGCGGCTTCGTAAACGAAGCGGTAGTTGAAACTGACTTGCTGCAAGGTTGCGATCATTTCGTCGTCGCAGCCCCGCAGCGGCTGCGCTTCAAGATCATCCAGGCTTTCGCGCAATTGCCCGAAAAGCTGCTCCAGACGAGCGAGAAAACGCTCACCCTGGGCATTCATCTCCGCGCTTTCGCTCTGTTCGACCTGATGCATGGCCACGAACAGACTGCCAGTCATCAAAAGTGTTGTGCTCAGGGCAGCAGCCAGCATCGCCAAAAACCAGGGGCGATAAAACCAACTACGTAATGTATCTCGAGCAGCAGGCATTGGGTACATCCGAAGGATACCAATGAGTTATAGCTGCTGATTGAAAAAAAGCCCCTACCGTCGGGCGGGCGTCATTATTTTGTCTGATTCAAGACTTGTAAAAGAGCCGCTGTTTGCGCATCCGGTGTGCCATCGAAGCGCGTCGGTCGGAAATGCATCTGGAAGGCTGCAATCACATGGCGCGTCGCGACATCCAGTTCGCCGGTTTGCGGCGTGGGATAACCCAGGCGCGCCAGCTGCGTCTGATACCAGCTTATGCTCGGCAACTGAACATCGAACTGTACCTGCTGGCGCGCCACGGCCTGCTCGTTGGGCCAGACTCCCAGGCCTTCGGCAGCCAGGCGTTTCCAGGGGAACAGCGGGCCTGGATCAAGCTTGCGCAACGGTGCGATGTCGCTATGCCCGATGATGTTGCGGGGGTTGATGGCGTAGCGCTTGCTGATGTCCTTGAGCAACACAATCAGGGACTGGACCTGGGCTTCGCTGTAGGGATACCAGAGACGTTCTCCGTTCGGGGCGTCCTTGAAACCCGGATTGACGATTTCGATGCCCAGGGAACTGGAATTCAACCAGGTGCGGCCTTGCCATTCACTCTCGCCAGCGTGCCATGCCCGCAGGTTCTCATCCATCAGCTTATAGATGGTGGCTTTTTTATCGTCGCCGATCAGGTAATGACTGCTGACTTCGCCATGGGTCAGCAACTGCAGTGAATGTTCCAGCGATGCGGAGGTGTAATGCACCACCACGAACTGAATGCGGCTGTCGTGGTTGACTGAGGCATGACTGGTGTCGAAGCGGGGGCCGCTGGCACAACCGGCCAAAAGAGCCAGCGAAGCGATGAGAGCAAGAAATTTCATGGCAGGAGGCGGTACACGCAGGACGATAATGCAACAGTGTAACGTATTGCGTGAAGCGCGGACGGTGAACCCGCGGATTTAAACAAAATGGAACAATTGAAGTCTGCAACACCGGTTGGGAGCATTGACCCGCAACGATAACTAACACCGTGTCCGACAGCGATCTGGTGTTCTATTGGTTCGCCTGCTCGGTCATTATTTCTGCCCGCGCCTGGCCAGACACTGGCAAAGTTCACACGGATTACTTTCGTGAAAACCACCATTTAACGCTCCGTTTTGCAGGGAGTGCAAATGAATGGATGAATATTGAAAAAAAAGCAATCCAACCAATAAATTGGTGCTCTGAAATTATCTCTGGCCTGTACCCCAAAAACAGAAAGTCATTATTTTCAATAATATTTATATAAGGCACAACAAAGAAACCATTAAATATTAGGCAGGAATAGAGTTTGACGTGATTTAGGTTGCTGCCAGATAGGCGTACTTTTAGAAAATAGGCGGAAAAAATACCGCAGACGGCTAAAACAGGGAAAACCCACACAATCATTTCTCAGCCTCTTGGTATATCTGTGTTACTGTTTGGAGATCGGTATGTATTTCAAAGCCCCATGCACTAGCTCCCATGCCTTTATAGGATCGTACATAATCTGTTCTGACATATCTAAACAAGCGCCAAGCATCTGGTTTTAATACATGTCGACCAAGCGCATATGCAGATAGCCCTATGTCGGCTGAACCATAGGCCATGTTGCCTTCGCGGGCTCCGTAACCAACTGCTTTAGATGCTGCTTGATACCCCTTCCTAACTAGACCTTCTGTATCAGTACGATCCTCTATAAAGTTGCGTCCGTTTTCATAAATATTATTCGCTCCATGGGCCATCATTGGCACACCAGCCACGAGACAAAGCGTACCGCCTGAGCCATAGCATATCCCAGCACCTGTAACAACTTGCATTGCCCCAGCGATTGCGCCAGCACCTTTTTTGGCGACTTCCCATGACTGACTCAGCAAACTGCTCTGTTCGTCTTTTATATCCTTTAGACCTTGTTCAGGGCTTTTTTTCCCCCGCGCAACGTCGTTAACAATTGCTCTTGCGTAATAAGAAACCTCACGATTAAATTGCAAGCGCAACGTACCATCTTTGATATGGCGAGCGCCTAACGTACATGCTTGATTCGCCAACTTACCAGCGGCTGTGCTGACTGCCCAATAATCGCAGCTACTAGGATTGCAACTATCCTTTTGCGGTCCCATTCGTTACTCCCCCCATGAGCTGTAGCCGCTGGTCCCTGCCAGATGGTGAGTCCAAAGAATGTCACGATATCGAATAGCGAGATGCTCTTGAGGTTCAACGTCATTCTGTAAAACTACATGGGGCATATCAAGCGTCAGGTCGGCAACCATGCCGCCCCTAATTTCGATTGTGTAAAATTTCTCCTGAAGGCCAAACGAAGAAATACGGTAGAAGCTAATAACACAGTTTATTTCTTCTCTTTTTGAGAGCGCTTGAGCTAGTAAAGGAGATGATTTATCAATATTTTTGGTGATAATAATTGGGTTGTGTGTCGGTTTATTAACATTTCCAATATTGGACATGTTGTGGCTGTAAGACAACACCATGATTTCGTCTGCATGCGCTGTTTGACACTTGTTGCCAATAGACGCTTGAGTTGAACAACCCGCTGAAATCAGTCCTTGAATCTTGCCGTCGATCTTCATGTAGCCGTGGTTAGCCATACGCGGCACTCCTTTTAGTCATCCCAACATCCTATTACAAGGGTTTCAGGCGTGATGTAGGGCGTTTCCGAAAAAATCTACGAAATATGTCGCGATTAGGCCCAGCGGCTCGGTAAAACACTTGGCGAGGACTTCTGCGGGCGGGTCGCGAAACCAGGAAATCCGAGCTTAAGCACACCTCTGTTTCGCTACTGCCTCTTGAACGAAATCAGTCAGGAGGCCGAAAGGGGCTTTATCAAGGCGGATGCCTGGGAGAAGGGCAATGAACAGCGGTCGTAGGCTTACGTTGGTTTCTAGGTCCTTGACTCCTTAAGGAGCAATTGACCGTCAGCCCAGTTCCACACGATTCCGTCCAGCGTTTTTCGCACGATAGAGCGCCAGATCGGCTCTTTTAAGCACAAGATCGCTGTGTTCGCCGGCTTTGAACGCGGTCAGGCCGATGGAAACGGTAATGGTCACCGGCTCACCCTTGAAGTGAAAAGGGCAGGCTTCGATAGAAGCTCGCAGATTTTCCAGCAATTTCGCGCCGACCAACGCAGCTGTTGCGGGCATCAGCAGTACAAACTCCTCACCGCCAAACCGTGCAATGAAATCTGTCCCGCGAAGGCGCTTGCGCAGCACGTTGGCGATGATTTTCAGTACCTTGTCGCCCGCCAGGTGGCCATAGTTATCGTTGATGCGTTTGAAATGGTCGAGGTCAAGCATTGCCAGCGACAAGGTGTTGCCCTGTTGCTGCCATTGGCTGATTTCATGCTCGAGCCGTTCGCTCCAGGCGGCTCGGTTGGGCAGGCCGGTCAGTGGATCGATCAAGGCTTTCTGACGCTGTTCTTCAAGATGCTCACGGTAGCCCAGGGCTTCCTGTTCCATGTGGGCCACCCGTTCGGCCAGGCTTTTCAGGCGCGCCGATACTTCCTGTTCGCGCTCGTCACGCTGCTTCCGATGGTGGTCCATGGTGCCAAGCAGGCCTTCAAGATGGTTTTCCAGGGCGCGCTTGAGGCCATCCAGATCCGCCGCTTCCTGCATGCTGCTTTGCAAGCCGTCGACCTGGTCGCGGATCTGCGTATCCATTTCGCGTGCGGCAGAGCGATTATCGGCATGGCCCTCGCTGGCGGCTTGCAAGTTGCTCTGGAACGACTCGAGGCGCTCGTTGAGCTGGTGCAGATAGGCTTCGAATTCGTGCTGGCCGCTGTAGGTGATCGCCAGCATCAATGTTGCGAGATCGTCGAGGATCGGCAGTAACTCATACCAGTTCAAGCCATTTTGCAGGCGATCACGCATCGCCTCCGCTTGGGGGCGATGACGCTCGGGTAGGGTCAGGTCGTCAAGCAGGCCCAGCAGTGTGTCTTCGATGTGCTTGGCCACCGAACTGTAGGAAGGTTCGGGCGAGTCCGGAAGGGCGTAGAGGCTATCTTGCCCGGCCTGCTCTGGATCGACGGCGACAAATGCCTGGGCCGTGGCTGAGGGTTCGGGCGGACTGTCGGTAAGCGTTTTCGGGATCGGTTCGTTGGGGTGGGTTATCAGTTGAGATTGAATCGTTGGCGCGAAAACGGGCGCAGTGGGCTCTGTTGGTTGTTCATAGTCCGCTTGAGTTGACGCCTCTGGCAGTATTTCGCGTACCTGCAGTGGCTCAAGTACCGGCGCAACGAACGCGAGGGCTGAAGGCGAAGACGTCGTCTCGAATTGCGGTTCGATCACAACAGGCGCATGCGTGGCAACGTGTGCGGGAGACAGCAACACGTGTGGCTCATCGGCGGGGGGGGGGGGTTTTGGGGGGGGGTGGGTGGGGGGGGGCCCCCCCCCCGGGGGGGCCTCCCCCCCCCCCCACACCCCCCCGGGGGGGGGCCCCCGGGGCCCCCCCCCCCCCCCCCCCCGGTTCCCCCCCCCCCCCCCGCCG
>DQGF01000268.1:8495-9170 GCA_003525045.1 Pseudomonas sp.
GGCTTTATGGGGCAGAGGGGCGGGTGACTGCGCTGCGAGCGCATCGACCTGTAGTGCCGCCATATCATCCGCTTCACGACTGCCGAACAGCCGCTGCAGCAAGCCCGGACGACCGGCTTCTGCCGGGTTTTCCAGCTGACTCAGGGCTTTGCCTTGCAGGCCGCTCAGTTCGCTGAGCAGCAAAGGTATCTCACGCATCTGGCTGACGCGTGAGTCCAACTGTTTGCTGAAGTCCTTGAGCGGTCGGCTGATTTCCCGCGGCAGCGGTAATGTTTGCAGTTGCGCAACCAGCGCGTTCAGGGCGGCGCTGATCTGATTGATCCGGGTTTCGCGGCGTTGTTCAGAGCCGAGCACGGCTTTTTCCAGCCGTGGAAGCAGGGCAGCCAGACCGGCGTCCATGTTATTGGTGCGTATGACTTCGCGCATTTCCTTCATGCACTGGTCAACCGCGCGGTCGGTGCCCTCGGCCGCCAACGTGCTGCGCACCAGTCCACGGCACAACAAGTCGAGCCGGGCGTCCCATCGAAGCTCAAGCTTTTCCTGTTGTTCGATACTTTTGAGGTACTTCTCTTTCCAGCGCTGTATTTCGTCGCTCATTCATGGGGTCCGCGAGGGGGCAGGACTCAGCGCGGGCAATGAATCGGCCGTGAGGGAACCCGGCAGACGAATCTCTAC
>DQGF01000268.1:9469-9753 GCA_003525045.1 Pseudomonas sp.
GGCAGACGAATCTCTACCGCGACTGGCAGGTGATCGGAAATGGGTTGGGCCAGCACCTCGACCTTTTCCAGGGTCAGGGTCGGGCTCAGCAAAATATGGTCCAGGCAGCGTTGCGGGCGCCAGCTGGGGAAGGTCGCTTCCAGCTGCGGTGCGAGCAGACCCAGGTCACGCAACGGCGAGTTTTGCAGCAAGTCACTGGCATGGGTATTCATGTCGCCCATCAGCACCTGGTGTTTATAACCCCCGATCAACTCGCGGATGTAAGCCAGTTGCATACTGCGGGC
>DQGF01000590.1:0-1586 GCA_003525045.1 Pseudomonas sp.
GTGCCGGCCTCTTCGCGGGCAAGCCTCGCTCCTACAGGGGTAGTTCACGCAGCGCCTTACCACCGCTGCCCTCCTCTGAAGACGAACGGCCTCACCTGGCTTCCTCGGTTCAGGTGAAGTTTGGCGCCCTCGGGCGCCTTTTTTTGTTTTGGCTTACGCCGAAACCAGTGGCCATTCGGCCAGCGCCCGATAGCGGCCCTTGTGGGATTCGAACAAGGTGAAGCGATCGGCCCGCAGAAAAAATTCGGCGGGTGTCGCGGCTTCAGGTACCGGCGCTCGATAGTCGCGCATCAGGGTCAGGTGCGGTCGAAACTCCTTGGGGGCATCTTCCGTCCTGAATGGCAGCATCGCCTGCTCCAGCCCATACACCAGACGCAGCAACTGCGGCGGCGCCTGCTCTGGCGCCAGCACCAGCACCCCCGCCCGGCGCCAGACATCCAGGCGATCAAGCAGCACCGTCAAGGGCACACCCGGCGTTCGGATATTCGCGGCGGCTGTACAGATCTCCGCAATCTGCGCCACGCCGACCGCTCCCAAAAACATCAGCGTCAGGTGAAAGTTTTCCGCCGGCACCGGTCGTCCGTTCCTGAGCTGCAGTGCGCTACGCCACTGAGCAATGGCCCGGCGTTGTGCAGGCGCGCAGTCCAGGGCAAAAAACAGTCGTTTCAACGGCTCGTGGGATTCGTCGCTCATACGTGGCACCTCCTGACATCCAAGTTATAGTTCATGCAAAGGATTCAACTGGAGGGGGCCATGCGAGAGATCATCAGCAAAGAGCCATGGTGGGCCGTGCCACCGAAAGCCGGTCAGGATGAGTCCGAACTGGAATGGGGCTGGTTGGTTCATTACAACGAAGGCGAGCCGCGCTTCGAGTTCGTCAAGGAGCGGCCGTCGGACAGCGAGATTCGCAATCGCAAGAGTTGCAGGATCACCCCGACGCCGGAGTGATCCTGGCGTTGGTTTCACGCCTTCACGAGCATTTCGAAACCGCCGAAGATCATGCGCTGGCCATCGAACGGCATCGGATTGACGTCGGGCTGGAGCCGCGGATCGGACATGAGTTTTTCCATGCCTTTATCACGGGTGGCCTTGTCGGGCCAGACGATCCAGGAAAACACCACGGTTTCGTCGTCCTTGAGCTTTACCGCCATGGGAAACGACGTCACCTTGCCATCAGGCACATCGTCG
Source organism: Pseudomonas sp. (assembly GCA_003525045.1). Taxonomy (GTDB): domain Bacteria; phylum Pseudomonadota; class Gammaproteobacteria; order Pseudomonadales; family Pseudomonadaceae; genus Aquipseudomonas. Next base: position 1,189 of record DQGF01000590.1, read on the forward strand.
CCCCAGCATTCGGCAAGGCTGAGCGCCCCATTCTCGATGAAAATGGCGGCGGCGGACTCGGCGTGTTTCTTGAATTTTTCGCGGTTGGCGGTAGGTACGGCAATCACAAAGCCATCTACGTAGGACATGGTCGTTCTCCTTGGGTTATGGGGCAATCTGCTGGTTAGTCGAGTGGGTCGCGGTCCAATCGACCGATCCGCTGCCCGAGCTGACCGACGGTACTTCGGCGCTGCTCGCCAGGTTGCCTTCGATTTGCGCCGCCATGTACAGCGTCCCTGCCATCACACCGGTGGTCGGGTTTTGCACCAGTTTCATCCAGGCCTTGTCGAAGGTATTGCCCAGGCTGCTGCGAATCAGCGCTTCGCTGTCGGGCCTGTCATTGGCTTGAATGATCGCCC
>DQGF01000590.1:1906-2855 GCA_003525045.1 Pseudomonas sp.
GCCACGGAAATCAAACCCCCGGCCAGTTTACCCGCCGCTGCGGCCACGGCACTGGCCGCCCCGCGCGGGGCCATTTCGGCTTCGATCCGTTTGCTGGCGCGCTTGGCCACCGGCGCCATGGCGGTGTCGGTCGAATCCACGCCCTTGTCGCCGCCCGCCTTGTGGATCTTGTCGATCAACGCCGCATACGCCGGCAACGTGTTCAACGGTTGGGTGTGCACCACCTGATAAAGCGAGGCGTCCCGGGCCGATGGCGGTCCCAGGGCGATGGCCGGGATTTTCTGGATACGGCCATTGAGCTGGGCCATCGGTACGCCGTGACGCTGGGAGATGCGCTGCAGTTCTTCCTGGAGAATGTCGACGTAGAACGCCGTTGCCAGGCCGAGAATCGCGTCCGGATCGATCTCCACCGCGACGGGCGCCAGCACGCGCTCCTGGTATTGCTCCAGCAGATAGGCGGCCAGGCGCTTGGCCGAGGCATCCTGCTCGCCCGTGGCGCTGAGGCTGTACCAGCTGACCTTCATCGACAGCCATTCCTGGGTCCAGTAACTGCTGAACCAGGGGATGAAGTTCTCTTCGGTCAGTTGATAAACCCGGGTTCGCCAGTAATCCATGGCCCCGCGCGAATAGATTTTGGCCTGCTCGGTGGCCGACTGCGATGCCGCGACAATCTCCCGATCCACCTGCTGCCAGGTGCTTTGGGAAACCACCACCGGCGGGGCTGTCACCGGGGCACGCACAGGCGTGACGCACCCCGCCAACACCACCAGCACGGCGACGATCAGCGAACGCAGGTTCAAGATCGCGGTGTCCTACAGTTTTCCCCGAACAGGATATTCGGGGGTTAGAAGTCTTCTGATTTGAGTATAGGTGGCAGTGATTGCCCGTTCGTCTGGATGTTGATGTCGGGGCCGAGGGCCTCTGCCCCGGGAGGGCCCCCCCCCCCCCC
>DQGF01000524.1 GCA_003525045.1 Pseudomonas sp.
TCAGCCTTGAAGCCGCCTTCGCGAGCAAGCCCGCTCCTACATTGGATTTGTGGTGTTCATAAAACCCAATGTAGGAGCGGGCTTGCTCGCGAAGGCGGCTTCAAGGCTGAATCAGTAGTACTGACTGACCACTCTGCCAGACGTTCAAGGTGAATGCGTGATGTCAGCCAAATCATCGACGACCAGCGCACCGGTGTCTGTTGTTTCCAGCACCACATAGGCGCTGCTGCAGAACAGCGAGTTCAAACGCTTCATGTCCGCGATCAGCTCCAGGTGCAGCGAACTGGTCTCGATACTCTGCACGATCTTGCGTTGCAATCGGCTGACGTGAGCATGGGCCAAACGGCGCTCCTGTGCGCGAAAGCGACGCTTCTCACGCAGCAACTGGCGGGCACTTTCCTTATCGGCGCTGAGAAACACCGATAAACCGAGGCGCAAGTTGGATATCAACTGGCTGTGCAGCCCGGCCAATTCTTCCAGGCCGACCTCGGAAAAAGACCGACGCTGCGAGGTTTTCTGCTGCTGGACCTTGCGCAACATGCGTTCGATCAGGTCACTGGCGAGCTTGAGATTGATCGCCAATTCGATGATTTCCGCCCAGCGCCGACTGTCCTGGTCGCTGAGGTCTTCCCGGGGCATTTGCGCCAGATAGAGCTTGATGGCGCCATAGAGCGATTCGACATCATCGGTCAGGCGACGCATTTCCTGGGTCACGGCGGTTTGCTTGCCGCGCAGCACATCGAGCATGGCTTCGAGCATGTTATCGATCAGATCGCCGATGCGCAGGGTCTCCCGGGCGGCATTGGCCAGCGCCAGGCTGGGGGTGACCAACGCCGTCGGGTCAAGATGGCGCGGTTTGGCGGTGCCGTTGACTTGCGGACGCTCCGGCAGCACCCACGCACAGAACCTGGCCATCGGCCCGACACTGGGCAGCAGGATCAGACAGCGGGCGGTGTTGTAGAGCAGGTGGAAGCCGATGACCATTTCCTGGGGGCTGAAGTCCAGGCTATCGATCCAGTGCACCAACGGGTCGAGCACCGGAATGATCAGCAGCAAGCCGATCAACTTGTACAGCAGGCTGCCCAACGCAACCTGGCGGCCAGCGGCGTTTTGCATGCTGGTACTGAGGAAGGCGAGAACGCCACTGCCAATGTTCGCCCCGATCACCAGGCCGATGGCCACGGGCAAACTGATCACCGCTGCACCGGCCAGGGTCGCCGTCAGCAGGACAGCGGCCAGGCTGGAATAGGAAATCATTGCGAACAGCGCGCCGACCAGGGCATCCAGCAGGATGTCGCCGGTCAGCGAAGCAAAGATCACTTTCACACCTTGGGCCTGGGTGATCGGCGCGGCGGATTCGACGATCAGTTGCAGTGCCAGAATGATCAGCCCCAGGCCGATACTGACGCGGCCCATCTGTCCCACTCGGGTCTGTTTGCGGGACAGGAAGAAGATCACCCCGAGGAAGATCAACAGCGGCGATAGCCACGACAGGTCCAGGGTCAACACCCGCGCCATCAGCGCGGTACCGACGTCGGCCCCGAGCATGGTCGCCAGGGCCGGGGTCAGCGCCATCAAGCCCTGACCGACAAAGGAAGTGACCAGCATGGCGGTGGCGTTGCTGCTCTGGACCATGGCCGTCACCACGATTCCCGAGATGAACGCCAACCAGCGCCTGGACATGTTCCGACCGATGACGTGGCGCAAGTTGGAACCGTAGACCCGCAAGATGCCGGTACGGACGATGTGCGTGCCCCATATCAACAAGGCCACGGCAGATAACAAATTAAGCAGGGTGAGCATGCAGGCCCCCTGTGGTGGTAGCGCCCCAATGGGGCAAGTTGACGGTGCCGCGCTTTTTTCTACGTTCTGTACTTAAGCTGTAGTTGGCTAACGGTCTGGGCGCCAGCATCGCATAGCTAAAGAAGTGATTGAAACAAAAGTGTCATAAAAACAGCTTGATGCAGAAATGAAAAAGGGGCCCGAAGGCCCCCTTTGTCATCACACGGCATTCGGGTTACTGCCCCGGAACATCCTTGCGCAGTTTCACCGGATCCTGCTGTTTGCGCTTTCTCGCCATCGCGGTGCGCATCTTGATGTTGATCGCCTCCACCGCAAGCGAGAACGCCATGGCGAAGTAGACGTAGCCTTTTGGCAAGTGCACGTCGAAAGATTCGGCGATCAAAACGGTACCGACCAGCAGCAGGAACGACAGCGCCAGCATTTTCAGCGAAGGGTGCTTGTCGATGAACTCGCTGATGGTGCGCGAGGCGACCATCATCACCAGCACCGCAACGATGATCGCTGCCACCATGACCGGTACGTGGGAAACCATGCCCACCGCGGTGATCACGGAGTCCAGCGAGAACACGATGTCGATGATCGCGATCTGGATGATGGTGTAGAGGAAGTTGCCGCCCTTGCCCGAAGGCTCGTCGCCGCTTTCGTCCTCGCCTTCCAGCGCGTGGTACATCTCCTGGGAGCTCTTCCACAGCAGGAACAGGCCACCGAAGAACAGGATCAGGTCACGCCCGGAGATGGCCTGGCCGAACAGTTCAAACAGGTCGGCGGTGAGGCGCATGACCCAGGTGATCGACAGCAACAACAGAATCCGCGTGACCATGGCCAGGGCCAGACCGAAGATCCGGGTGCGCTGCTGCATGTGTTTGGGCATGCGGCTGACCAGGATCGAAATCATGATGATGTTATCGATACCCAGGACGATTTCCAGGGCGGTCAGGGTAAAGAAGGCAACCCAGATTTCAGGGTTGGTCAGCCATTCCATGTGTTTTCCTTTGAGCGAGTGTTAAACCAGGCCGGGCCCGGACTTCAAACAATGAAGCCGGACCCGTCATGGTGAGTCTTTAGCTTATAGAGTGCTGAACAGCGGAAAAATCCCCATCAGCAATGCGGCGACCAGTATGCACAGGCAAACCAGCACTGCCCACTTCAGGGTGAACCGCTGATGATCACCGAAATCGATACCGGCCAGCGCCACCAACAGGTAAGTCGATGGTACCAGCGGGCTCAGCAAGTGGACGGGCTGACCGACGATCGAGGCACGTGCCATTTCCACCGCGGTTATACCGTAGTGACTGGCGGCTTCGGCAAGCACTGGTAACACGCCATAATAAAATGCGTCGTTGGACATGAAGAACGTGAACGGCATGCTCACCAACGCGGTAATGACGGCCAGGTACGGACCGAGGAAGTCCGGGATAACCCCCAACAGGCTTTTCGACATCGCGTCGACCATGCCGGTGCCCGAGAGGATACCGGTGAAGATGCCTGCGGCAAAGATCAGCCCGACCACCGCCAGCACGCTACCGGCGTGGGCCGAGATACGATCCTTCTGCTGTTGCAGGCACGGGTAGTTGACGATCATCGCGATACTGAAGGCCACCATGAACAACACGGGCAGCGGCAGCAGGCCGGCGATCAGGGTGCACATCAGGCCCAGCGTCAGGGCGCCGTTGAACCAGATCAGCTTTGGACGACGGGCATCCGGGAACTGGGAAACGCTGATTTCGCTGTGATCGATTTCATCGCCCACCAAGTGCAATTCGCCCAGGCGGGCACGCTCACGTTTACCGTAGAAGTAGGCAATCACCAGGATCGCTACGACACCGGCCAACATCGCAGGCACCATCGGAACAAAGATGTCGGACGGATCGACGTGCAGCGCACTGGCCGCACGAGCGGTCGGACCGCCCCATGGGGTCATGTTCATGACGCCACCGGCGAGGATGATCAGACCGGCCATGATCCGCGGGCTCATGCCGATGCGGCTGTAGAGCGGCAGCATGGCGGCCACGCAGATCATATAAGTGGTCGCGCCGTCACCATCGAGGGAAACCACGAGCGCCAGCACCGCGGTGCCGACCGACACTTTCAGCGGGTCGCCCTTGACCAGCTTGAGGATCTTGCGCACAGCCGGGTCGAACAGGCCGGAGTCGATCATCAGGGCAAAGTAGAGAATGGCGAACATCAGCATTACGCCGGTCGGCGCAAGCTTGGTGATGCCTTCGAGCATCATCGGGCCGATCTTCGGCGCGAAGCCACCGAACAGGGCAAACAGAATTGGAATGATGATCAGAGCGATCAGCGCAGACAGGCGCTTGGTCATGATCAGGAACATGAACGTGATGACCATGGCAAAGCCAAGGAAAGTCAGCATGGGAATACTCCAGGCATAGCGCGGCTAGGGAATGGGCGGACCGGGTGGGGTCAGCGCAGAACGGGAAGCACGAGGCGTACGGGCGGAGTGGCGGCGAAGCGGTAAGTAGCAGAAGACATCAGGATCACCATTGTTGTTGTTAAATGGGCTGTGCGAGCGATAAAACACTGGCATTGGCCAACCGGTCTGTTGCCGGCAGTGGGGCGATCCTAATCGCGCAAGCTTTCACCCAGCTTTCGCCGTTGAAAGCATTGACCGGATGTGTAACCGGTCGTCGGACCGAGTTGCGGCTTTCGCGAGCAGGCTCGCTCCCACAAGTGATCTTCAGCGACCATTAAT
>DQGF01000338.1 GCA_003525045.1 Pseudomonas sp.
GCCTTGCCGGTTTCCTTGTCGAAACCGGTATGCACGGTGCGGGTCAGTTCCTCGCCCTTGGATTTGGCTTCCACCAGGCGCGCATTGTAGCCGTCGATGTTGCGCACGCCGAGCTTGGACATTTTCTTGTAGCGCTCTTCCATCTCGCGCACCGCCCATTTCAGCGCGACCACGGCCTTCTTCGGGTCGGTCACGACAGGCGTCAGCAGATGCGGGATGCCGTCATAGACCGACAGCTCCAGCATTTTCGGGTCGATCATGATCAGCTTGGCGTCTTCCGGGCCCGACTTGAACAGGATCGACAGGATCATGGCGTTCACACCGACCGACTTACCGGAACCGGTCGTACCAGCCACCAGCAAGTGCGGCATTTTCGCCAGGTCGGTGATGACCGGCTTGCCGCCGATATCGTGACCCAGGGCCAGCGTGACCGGCGACTTGAAATTGTCGTACTCCGGCGTCGACAGCACTTCGGAGAAGCGCACGATCTGGCGGTCTTCGTTCGGAATCTCGATACCGACGGTGGTCTTGCCCGGAATCACTTCCACCACCCGCACGCTGGTCACGGCCAGGGAACGGGCCAGGTCTTTCGCCAGGTTGGAGATGCGGCTGACCTTGACGCCTGCCGCCGGCTGAATTTCGTAACGGGTGATCACCGGGCCCGGGTGAATCGAATCCACCGAGACTTCGACGCCAAATTCCTTGAGCTTGATTTCCAGCAAATGGCCAACCGCGGCCAGGGATTCAGGCGAGTAATTGAGTTGTTTCTTTTCCGCAGGGTCGAGAATCGAAATCGGCGGCAAGGTGCCCTCGACGGCGCTGTCGACGAACAGCGGCGTTTGCTTCTCTTTTTCCACGCGTTTGCTGGGCGCCGCGGGTTTCGGCGGCGCTGGCGCGATGACCGGCGGTACCTGCTTCTCGCGGTCCGACATGTGTTTGCTAAGGGCTTGTTCGCGCTCGATCAGGCGCTCCTTGACCTTGGCCTGCTCACGCTTGTCGGTGACGCTCGGCGCGACTACTTCATGCACGCGATCATCGACTTCACGCAACTGCGCGACCAATTGTTTGCGCTCGACACGGGCGGCCCACCAGCGATTCGCCGCGCTCTGGAACAGTTCGAACAGGTCGAGGGTGATCTTGCCGGTGACGTCCATCACCTTGAACCACGACAGGTCGGTGAACACCGTCAGGCCGAACAGGAACAGCGCGATGAACAGCAAGGTGCTGCCCTGGGTGTTCAATGCGTTCCTGGCCAGATCGCCGAGGCTTTCACCCAATGCACCGCCCGCACCGGCCGGCAGACCGGTCGCCGCGTGGAAATGGATATGCGCCAGCGCTGCGCCGGACAACACCAGGAACACCAGGCCGATCAGGCGCCAGGAGAACAGCCAGCCGCTCCATTCCCAGGGTTCGTGGCGCTGACGGAAGATCTGCCAGGCCTTGACCGCCAGCAGCAGCGGAAAAATGTAGGCGAAGTAACCCAGCACCATAAACAGGATATCGGCGCTGTAAGAGCCGGCCGGACCGCCGAAGTTCTGCACGTCGTCGATCTTGCTGTTGTGACTCCAGCCTGGATCGTCCTTGCCATAAGTCAGCAAGGCCATCATCAGGAACAGGCACAAGGCACCAATGGCGATCAATGCACCTTCCTTGAGTCGGTAGTGCAACTGCTGGCGCCAGAGCGGAACGACGGCTGGTTTAGGTGCTGCGGTGGATTTCTTCAAAACGCTTCTTTTCCTGCGCCCATGGCGCGTCCATCAGTTGAATGACTATAAAAAACTGCCCAACCCAGGCAGGTAAAAAAGTTAACCGGTGCAACTGGGACTACTTTTAACACTGCACCCCGGTTTTTATAAACACGGCTCGCAATGCTTATTTTGTTACAAGCACACTTGCAAGCAGGCATTGTACGGGTTTGTTCGTTCGACGCCATGCTTGCAGTCCCCGGGTGTAGCATAGCCAACAGGACATTGCATGCGCTTCAATTTGAGCATGCATTCTCTTTCGTGACAAAGGCTTATGAGGTGTTTTTATGAGCGAAGCGAAGCATTCCCGCTTGATCATTCTGGGTTCCGGCCCTGCCGGTTACAGCGCAGCCGTTTATGCCGCCCGCGCCAACCTCAAACCCATTGTCATAACCGGCATACAGGCAGGTGGCCAGCTCACCACCACCGTCGAAGTCGACAACTGGCCCGGTGATGTCGAAGGACTTACCGGCCCGGTGCTGATGGAACGCATGCAAAAACACGCCGAACGCTTTGACACAGAGATTGTTTACGACCACATCCACACGGCCAAGTTGCAACAGCGCCCGTTAGAACTCGTCGGTGACAGTGGTACTTACACCTGCGATGCACTGATTATCGCCACCGGCGCCTCCGCGCAATACCTCGGGCTGCCCTCGGAAGAAGCCTTTGCCGGCAAAGGGGTGTCGGCCTGCGCGACATGCGACGGCTTTTTCTATCGCAAACAGGTGGTCGCGGTGGTCGGTGGCGGCAACACGGCGGTTGAGGAGGCCCTGTACCTGTCGAACATCGCCAGTGAAGTCCATCTGATCCACCGACGCGACAAGTTGCGCGCCGAGAAGATTCTTCAGGACAAGCTCTTCGAAAAAGCCGCCAACGGCAATATTCGCCTGCACTGGAATCAGAATCTCGATGAAGTGCTGGGCGATGCCAGTGGCGTGACCGGCGCCCGCCTGCGGGACAGCCACAGTGGCGAAACCAGCGAATTGCCGCTGGCCGGGGTGTTCATTGCAATCGGTCACAAGCCCAATACCGACCTGTTCCAGGGGCAACTGGAGATGCGTGACGGCTATTTGCTGGTCAAGGGTGGCAGCGAAGGCAATGCCACCGCCACCGAGATCCCCGGGGTATTTGCTGCCGGCGACGTCGCCGACCACGTATATCGCCAAGCCGTCACTTCCGCCGGTGCCGGCTGCATGGCCGCCCTGGACGCAGAGAAATACCTCGACGACATTCCGACCGTTTGACGGCACACTTCACGGTGGGCCTGACAACCCACCACTGCCCTCCCCTTCTGCAAGCCCGGATGCCATGCTGACTTGGTTACAACGCAATCCCCTGCCCTTCCCGCCGCTGGAAAAGGCCATGCGCGACCCCAACGGGCTGCTGGCGGCTGGCGGCGATCTGTCCGCCGATCGCCTGATCAAGGCCTATCGCCATGGCTGCTTTCCATGGTTCTCCGAAGGCCAGCCGATACTCTGGTGGTCGCCGGACCCGCGCACGGTGTTATTTCCCGACGAACTGCATGTCTCGCGCAGCCTGAACAAGTTGCTGCGCCAGCAACGCTATCAAGTGACCTTCGATCGGGATTTTGCCGCAGTTATCCGCGCGTGCGCCGCGCCACGGGAATATGCCGACGGCACCTGGATCACCGAAGCCATGCAGAATGCCTACCTCGAGCTGCACAAGCGTGGCTATGCGCATTCGGTGGAAGTCTGGGACCAGGGCGAACTGGTCGGCGGGCTGTATGGCCTGGCCATGGGGCAGCTGTTTTTCGGCGAGTCGATGTTCAGCCGCGCCGACAATGCCTCCAAATATGGCTTTGCCACACTGGTGCGACATCTTGAAGACGCGGGCTTTGTGCTGATCGATTGCCAGATGCCGACCGACCATCTGCACAGTCTCGGCGCCCGAGCGATACCCCGCAGCGAGTTTGCCCGCTACCTGGCGCGCCATCTGGATCAACCCAGCTGCGCCACTTGGGTTTGCTGAGCGACTTTGGCGCGCGTGGCTTACACTTATTCAAAAGCGCTTACACTTATCCAAAAGCCTATCGAGGGTTGATCATGACCGAGTTGGCGCGCTTGAAGTTTTATGCCACTCAGCCCCACTCTTGCAGCTATCTGCCCGAGGAGCAGGCCACCACCTTGTTCCTCGACCCTAGTCAGCCCATGGATGTGCATGTCTACGCAGACCTGTCGGAAATGGGTTTTCGTCGCAGCGGCGATCATCTGTACCGGCCCCATTGCCAGAATTGCAATGCGTGCGTACCGGCGCGTATCCCTGTGGCGCAATTTTCGCCCAACCGTCAGCAGAAACGCATCTTCAAGCGCAATGCGGATTTACAAGTACGTCCGGCCAGGCCCCAGTTCAGCGAAGAGTATTTCGACCTCTATCAGCGCTACATCGAGCAGCGTCATGCCGATGGCGACATGTACCCGCCGAGCCGCGATCAGTTTTGGCCCTTCCTGGTACGGGACCTGCCGTTTTCCCGATTCTACGAGTTCCGTCTCGAAGGTCGGCTGCTCGCAGTGGCTGTCACCGACTTGCTGCCCAACGGTCTGTCGGCGGTCTACACCTTCTACGAGCCCGAAGAAGAGCGCCGCAGCCTGGGGCGCTACGCGATCCTCTGGCAGATCACCGAGGCCCGGCGGCTGGCCCTGGAAGCGGTCTATCTCGGCTACTGGATCAAGAACTGCAAAAAAATGAGCTACAAGACCCAATATCGCCCTATCGAATTGCTGATTAATCAGCGCTGGGTCATCCTGAACTAGAGCAAGCCCTAAACCCCTTGGCTTAAACCCCATTTTTCGGGCACAATGCACGCCGCTTTTGCCTGGCGCAGTTGCACCGGGCCATTCATTGGACACCGAGGGCTTTACTGCATGTCGAAAGAAGACAGCTTCGAAATGGAAGGCACTGTCGTCGACACCCTGCCCAACACCATGTTTCGTGTGGAGTTGGAAAATGGGCACGTCGTAACCGCGCATATCTCCGGCAAGATGCGCAAGAACTACATTCGTATTCTTACCGGTGACAAAGTGCGCGTCGAGCTGACGCCCTATGACTTGAGCAAAGGGCGCATCACTTACCGCGCTCGCTAAGGTAGGAGCGAGCTTGCTCGCGAAAAACCTGAGAGCACCGCGTCAAGTCAGACTCCCCGCATCATCTTTGACGACCATCGCGAGCAAGCTCGCTCCTACGGACATAGGGCCTGCTCGCTGATCAAGTCAATACAAGACGCCCGGCTTTTGCCGGGCGTTTTTGTGTGCCTGCGATTTGCCTGCCGCACTCCGGTCAATGTGGGAGCGAGCCTGCTCGCGAATGCGGTGGGTCAGCTTGCATTGATGTTGAATGTGCCGACCTCTTCGCGAGCAGGCTCGCTCCCACAGGGGATCGGTGTACATCGGGTAGACAGCAAAAAGGCGCCTTTCGGCGCCTTTTTGCTTTGTTGCGGTTAACGTCAGGCCATCTCAGCCGTGGTCTCGAACTCGAAGGTCAACTCGCCGTCCTTGAGATCGATGTGCACCACACCACCATGATCGGCCAGTTCGCCAAAGAGAATCTCTTCCGCCAGCGGACGCTTGATCTTGTCCTGAATCAAACGCGCCATTGGTCGAGCGCCCATTGCCGAGTCGTAGCCACCCGCTGCCAGCCAGCTGCGCGCAGCATCCGTCACTTCCAGCTGCACACGCTTGTCTTCCAGCTGCGCCTGAAGTTCGGTAAGGAACTTGTCCACCACGCTTTTGATAACCTCATGACTGAGGCGACCAAACTGGATAATGGTGTCCAGACGGTTGCGGAACTCTGGCGTGAAGCTCTTCTTGATCACTTCCATCGCATCGGACGAGTGGTCCTGATGGGTGAAACCGATCGAAGCGCGAGCGGCCGTTTCGGCACCGGCGTTGGTCGTCATGATGACGATCACGTTACGGAAGTCCGCCTTGCGCCCGTTGTTATCGGTCAGCGTACCGTGGTCCATGACCTGCAGCAGCAGGTTGAAGACTTCCGGATGCGCCTTCTCGATCTCATCGAGCAACAGCACGCAGTGAGGCTGCTTGGTGATGGCTTCGGTCAGCAGACCGCCCTGGTCGAA
>DQGF01000339.1:0-15634 GCA_003525045.1 Pseudomonas sp.
ATCGTTAACGTCCTTCGCGAGCAAGCTCGCTCCTACAGGGGTTTGCGTTCAGCTCGGGTTAATTCATCTCGCCCTCAACCCGATCCCGCCCCGCCTGTTTCGCCGCATAAACCCCCGAGTCCGCCCGCAGCAACAGCCCATCGGCCCCCTCCCCGACCCGCCAACTGGCAATGCCAAAACTCGCGGTGACGATCCCGACGTCGTCGATCGGTGAGCCGCGCAACCCTTGCCACAACTCCAGCGCCAACACATGGGCCTTCTCGCCGTCGATATCCGGGCAAAGCACCATGAACTCCTCGCCACCGAGGCGACAAAACACATCGGTGCGACGCAACCGATGGCCGATGCGCTCGCAGACTGTCTGCAACACTCGATCGCCCACCGCGTGGCCATGCTGGTCATTGATGCGCTTGAAGTGGTCGATATCGAGCATGATCACCGACAACTTGCCGCCACCACGCTCGACCCGGGCCATTTCGTTGGTCAGGCGCTCCTGGAAATAGCGGCGGTTGTGGATCCCGGTCAGGGCGTCCGTGACCGACAGCGCCCGCAGTTCTTCCTCCACCCGTTTCAGGTCGGAAATATCCGAGATGTAGCCATGCCAGAGCACACCGCCGCCGGGCAGTTCCTCCGGGGTCGCCTCGCCACGGACCCAGCGCAGGCCGCGCACGGGCAGCTGCACGCGGTATTCCTCGCGCCACGGGCTGAGAGTGTCCGCCGACGCCCGGATCGAGGCGCGAACCCGGGTCGTGTCCTGGGGATGAATCCGGGCGAAAATCGCTTCGGCATTGAACAACAGCACGTCCGGCTCCAGCTCGTAGATCTCCCGGATACCGTCGCTGGCGTAGATCACACTGAAGCGCCCATCGAACTCCATCTTGAATTGATAGATGCCACCGGGCACGTGGGCGCTGAGCTTCTTCAGCAACAGATCCCGGGCCGCCAGAGCCTCGTGGACCCGTTTGCGCTCGGTGATGTCGATACAAATCGCCAGGTGGCCGACCCACAAGCCTTGCTCGTCAAGTAACGGGGTTGCCAGCATGTTCACCGTCAAATGGCTGCCATCGTTGCGCAGCAGCGTCCACTCCCGCGCTTCGTGACCGCCTTCCTCGCCCCCCTCGACCAACATCGCCTGGCAAGTCGGAATCGGCTTGCCATAACGTGCGCTCAGCTCCGCCGAGCGCGCCACGAGTTCTCGGGGCAGGTGCAGGTTTTCCAAGGTCATATGGCCCACCACTTGCGCACTGGTGTAGCCGAGCATTTGCTCCGCACCGGCGTTGAACGTGTTGATGATGCCCCGCAGGTCGGTGGCGATGATCGCCACCTGCGTCGCGGCGTCCAGCACGCCGCGCAATTGGCCATGAGTGCCGCGAAGCTCCAGTTCACGGGCGCGCAGTTCCTGTGTCCGCTGTTCGACCATTTTCAGCGCCCGCTGCCGCTGACTGACCAGCACGTAAAGCAAGGCACTGAGCAACACACTGAGCAAACCGCCCAGCACCACCAGGCTGGTCACCGAAGAATGGTTGGCCTGCAGGAAGGCCTCGCTGGGCAGGATGTCGACTTGATAGTCGTGGTCGGCCATTCGCAGTAACCGAGTCGCGGACAACTCACTGGTAGCCGGCGTGTTGGAAGATTCGAAAAGTACTTCGTGCCGATCGTCGGTGGACAAGTCGAGGATACGCACCGAGAGAAAATCATGATCGGCCTCCGGCAATCCGTCCGCCAGCAACTGGCGCATGCTGATCACCGCCATCACATAGCCGTAAGGTTTGCCTGCCACCGCGCTCGGACTGTCGCGCGGCGTCACCGGCGCCACCAGCAGCACACCGCGCGCATAGGCCGGTTCGATACTGATCAGTTGCATCGGCTGCGACACCGCCATGCCGCCAAGCGCGTCCGCCCGCTCAAGCGTGGAGCGACGCAAAGGTTGGGCCAGCAGGTCGTAGCCCAGTGGCGAGCCGAGTTTGCTCTGGGTCTGACTAAAGAGCACCGGCACGTACTCATCCCGTTCGGCCGCCAATTGCAGCTGACCGTTGGCGAGAAGTTCACGGATGGTGAAATCGGGTCGCCCTTCTTCCCGCACTTGGCGCTCGAACTCCGGTCGTTCGGCGCGGGTTACCCGCCGAGCAAACGAGTACGCCTGGGTTCGATAAAGCAGAGGTTGGGTGTAACCGTCGAATTCCTCACGGGACACCGAGTCGGAATTGGCAAAGAACCGGCGCAGGCCATCGAGGCGCTGCTCCTGGTCTTCGAAGCGTTCTTCGATACGGCTGTAACGTTCGCTGGCCAGCAGCTGGAAACGTTGCCGCAATTGTTGGTGAAACACATTCAGCGTCGACCAGGCCAGCAACCCCGTGAGTATCCCGCCGATGAGCAATACCAGCAGCGCGACCAGCCAGGCCGAGACGTCTTCACTGATAAACCCCAAAATCTTCGGGCGCACGGCGTTCAACGACATAGACGCAACTCAAGACGCCAGGTGCGGGAAAGCCCGATGGCTACCTTGAGTTATAGCTATTAGCCACTAATTTGACCAGCTCTGAACGGAGCCAGGAGCCTTTTGAAACCAAGGCTCCGTGGATCCAATCAAATTAACCATCATCGAGCCTGGCTCTTTGTAGGAGCGAGCCTGCTCGCGATGAACGTAAGGGCGCCGCGCTCATCCAGGCAGCCTTCGTCATCGTTAACGACCTTCACAAGCAAGCTCGCTCCTACAGTTGCGGAGCTTACTTCTTGAAGCGCTCAGTCAGCGCCTCCGCCACCACCGGGTGGACGAACTTGGCGATATCACCGCCCAAGGCTGCGATTTCCCGCACCAGCGTCGAGGAAATGTACGAATAACGCTCGGACGGGGTAAGGAACAGACTTTCCACATCCGGCGCCAGCTGACGGTTCATGTTGGCCAGCTGGAATTCGTATTCGAAGTCCGACACCGCACGCAAGCCACGCAGGAAAACGTTGGCGTTCTTCTCTTTGGCAAAGTGCGCCAGCAGCGTCGAGAAGCCGACGACTTCAACGTTCGGCAAATGTTTAGTGACCTCGCGGGCCATCGCCACTCGTTGTTCCAGGGGAAACAGCGGGTTTTTCTTCGGGCTGGCGGCGACGGCGATAATCACATGATCGAACAGGCGCGCGGCGCGTTCGACCAGATCGCAATGGCCCTTGGTAATAGGGTCGAAGGTACCTGGGTACAACACTCGGTTCATCGCGTCGTCCTGGCGGGAGTCCGTTGGGGAGTCGGATGGTATCGCAGCCTTCCCAGTCGGCCAAGTCGCCTGTTGGGTAACAAAGCACTATAGACGATTGTAATATTCCGATTATGCCCCCGTTTTTTCACGAATTGCCTGTCGGATTCTTAATCGCGACGCACCTGTGCCAGGTGTTCAGCGGTCAGTGGGATCGTTGAAATCAGTGGGTTTCAAACGCAACGTCAAGGCATCGCTGCGTTGAATTTGGGGCGCTTGGGCCAGCAGAACCGACAAGTCGTCATGCGCCGTGAGATAACGACCATTGAGCGCATCGAAGTGTCCGGTGGCCAGTTCAAGGACGTGCTGCGCGCAGGCTGATGGCGGAACCGAGTTGCCAGCCAGTCTTTGCTGTTCTACCCACGCCAGCAGTTTGGCAAGGTCGGAGCCCGGAATGCTCGGCTGTTCGCTCAGATGACTGACGAGCCCTGCACCGATGACGATGCCCGGATGCAGGGAAAACAGCTTGACCCGAGTGGACTTGGCTTCCACGGCGACATTTTCGGTGAATTTGATCAAGGCGGCCTTGGCGACTGAATAAGCGGACGCCTCCGGCCAGCGGTAAACGCCTGCGTGACTGACAATATTGATGATGCGACCCCGGCGGTGTCGGGTCATCACCTCGAGCGCCGCTCTGGCACAAAGAAAGCTACCGAGCAGATGGGTCTCGAGGGTGTTCCACCATTGGTTCGGCTCTACTTCCCAGGTTTTGCCCAATGGCCCCATATTGCCGGCGTTGTTGACCAGAAGATCAATAGTGTCGAACTGCTCGATGATCTGTTCAAAGCACCGCTTTACTGCGGGTGCATCGGTCACATCCAGGGTCATGCTGAATGCCTGGCCGCCACTGTTGCGGATATTCTGCACAGCAGCGTCCAAATGGGCTGCTGAACGTCCCGTCAACACGACGAGTACGCCGGCGTTTGCCAATGTCCGGGCGATGATTTCGCCGATGCCTCGGCCGGCTCCAGTCACCACTGCAACCTGGCCGCCTAGCGTGCTGAAGTCCGGATTCATGGGGGGCGCTCCGTGTGTTCGAAAGTTTCCTCGCCCGACATGGCCTAACAGCCGTCGGGAGATGTTTTCGACGCTACGCCTCGGACACCGATTGATCTACTGTCAGAAATAACAGGTCAGTCATGCGATTTTGAGGTTTCAGGCGCTTTTCAACCGTTCGGCCAAGGCAGTAGCCAGTTGCGCCGTCAGCCCATAGACCGACAATTGCGGATTGGCGCCAATGCTGGTGGGGAACAGCGAGCCGTCATGGATCGACAGATTGCCCAGCTGATGATGCCGGCCGAGGCTGTCGGTCACGGCGTTTTTTGGATCTTCCCCCATGGCACAACCGCCCATCACATGGGCACTGCCCAGGCGTGTGCGATACAGCTCAAGACGCAAACCGTCGATCAGCGTGCGCGCTTCGGCCAGGGTTTTCACATAGCGAGCGTCAGCATGCATCGGCATCACCGCATTGGCACCGCCCGCGAACTGAATCTCGGCCATGCTGTGGAAAGCCCGGCGCAAACCGTCCCAGGCATAGGGTGAAACCTGATAGTCGAGCACCGGCGTACCGTCCCCGCGCAACTCGACGCTGCCGCCGGGGCTGTCCGGATGAAAGCCGTCGCGCAGTAATGCCAACATGGCGTGGGTGTGGGGCAGGTTTTCCATGTGCCGGGCGTTTTCCTTGCCGAAGCCGCCGAGCAGGGTGGTGGCCAACGCCGGGTGCAGCGGTGGCACCTCCAGTTTGTAGGACATCTTGCCGGTGGCGCCGTCGTGCCACTGGAAATGGTCGGAGTAGATCGACTGCGGCGCGCCGTAGAACGGATTGATCACCTCGTCGAACAGCCCGGCGGACATGTTGACCAGATGCAGGAACGTTCTTTTGCCCAGACGCTTGTGCGGATCGGGCGCATCGGAGCGCAACAGCAGCGCCGGGCTATTGATGCCACCGCCGGCCAGCACGTAATGCCGCGCCTTGATCGTGATCGTCTTGCCGTTGGGGGCGACGCAACGATCGTCCATCGCCACGCATTCCAGGCCTGTGACCTTGCCGTTCTGGATCGAGAGTTTTTCGGCGCGGGCGAGGTAGAGCAATTCGCCACCTTTTTCCAGGGTTGCCGGAATGGTCGTGACCAGCATCGATTGCTTGGCGTTGGTCGGGCAGCCCATGCCGCAGTAGCCAAGGTTCCAGCAGCCACGTACGTTACGCGGGATGACATGCCAGGCGTAGCCGAGCTTTTCGCAGCCCTTGCGGATCACGTCGTTGTTGGCATTCGGCGGAACCATCCAGGGAGCAACGCCCAGACGTTGTTCCATGTTCTCAAACCAGGGCGCCATCTCTGCCGGTGTGTGACCTGTGACGTCATGCTCCCTGGCCCAGTGTTCGAGGGTCGAATCCGGGGTGCGAAAGCTGGAAGTCCAGTTGATCAGCGTGGTGCCGCCCACCGCCCGGCCCTGAAGAATAGTGATCGCGCCGTCCTTGCTCATACGGCCGATGCCCTCCTGGTAGAGGCTGGTGTAGGCCTGGTCTTCGAGCATCTTGAAGTCGCTGCTGGTCTTGAGCGGACCTTCTTCGATCAGCAGTACCTTGTAACCCGCGGCGCTGAGGATTTGCGCCGTGGTCCCGCCACCAGCGCCGCTGCCGATGATGGCCACGTCCGCGTCGAGGGTCAGATCCTGGGTCAGTTGTGAACCGTTATAGGTTTTCCAGCCACGGGCCAGGCCTTCGCGGAACGGATCGGGTACGGGCATTTTAGGGGTCTCTTTTGTTATGTTTGGGTGCGATGGTGAGCCGGCTGGCGCCTTCGCGGGCAAGCCTCGCTCCTTCAGTGAATGGGGCGCCTCGGTTTCAGACCGCAGGCGGCCCCGGATACCCGCAATGCACCCAGGATTCCGCCCGGCTGTACCAGGCCATCATCACCATTTGCAGCAGCGAGCTGTGACCCATGCGCAGCAAACTCAACGAGCTGTTTTCCCAGCGATCGAGGAAGTTGCGGATATCTTCGCTGCTGGCGTTTTCCCAGTTCCCCCAGATCCCGGTGAGCGGCCCCCGAGTCACGGTTATCCCCAGCACATCGAACAATTGTCGGGTCAGCTTGAGCATTTCCGGCGACAGGTGGTCGAGACCGTTGTCCAGGCAGCGCAAGGTCTGGTCAACGGCCACCGGCATTCCCTCGGCCGCTACGGCGCCGTCGAGCATCACCGGGACCAGCGCCCGCAGAAACAACAAATCGGCGCTGCGCAAGATGGCGAAACCGCTGGCTGGCGTACTCGACGAGCAGCCACTGAGGCTTGCTCCCAAACCGACCGTGGCCAGAAAGGCACTCGCTCCCAGGCTGAATTTAAGCAAGCCGCGCCGTGACAACGCAGGTGTATCGGACAGGCTGGGGCTCATTATTGTTATTACCCGGCGGTAAGGATCGTTAGCGGATAAACAGCTTCTGGATCAGTTTTTGAATGGATTTGCCGTACGGCGGGTAGATCAGCTTCGCCGCGTTGAAACGCTGTTTGATCAGCACGCCCTTGGCCTTGCTGAAGGTCAGGAAGCCTTCGTGGCCGTGGTAATGGCCCATGCCGGAGGCGCCAATGCCACCGAACGGCATATCGTCCTGAGCAACGTGCAGCAAGGTGTCGTTCAGGCACACGCCGCCGGAATGGGTTTCGTGAAGCACGCGGTTTTGCTCGCGCTTGTCGTAGCCGAAGTAATACAGGGCCAGCGGACGAGGTCGTTGATTGATGTAGGCAAATGCTTCGTCCAGATCCTTGTACGGAACGATCGGCAGCAACGGGCCGAAGATTTCGTCTTGCATCACCGTCATGTCGTCAGTGACGTTGAGCAACAGACTGTGGCTCATGCGTCGGCCCTGGCCCTGGTCGAACAACGGAATCAGCAGTGCGCCTTTGCTGGTGGCATCGCTCAGGTAACCATTGAGCCGCATCAGTTGTCGATCATTGATGATCGCGGTGTAGTCCGGGTTGTCAGCCAGGGTCGGATAAAACCCGCGAACCGCCTGGCGATAGGCTTCGACGAAAGAACCCACGCGATCTTCCGGCACCAGTACGTAATCCGGGGCCACGCAGGTTTGTCCGGCGTTGAGCGTCTTGCCGAAAGCGATGCGTTCGGCGGCGTCCTTGAGGGGCACATCGCGGGAAACGATGGCCGGCGACTTTCCGCCCAGCTCCAGGGTCACGGGTGTCAGGTTCTCCGCAGCCGCGCGCATCACCTGTTTGCCGATGCTGGTGGCGCCGGTAAACAGCAGATGATCAAAACGCAGCCGGGAAAAGGCCACGCCGATATCGGCTTCGCCCAGCACCACGCAAACCAGGTCCTGGGGAAAGATTCGACCCAGCAGTGCCTTGAGCAGCAAACCAGTGGCAGGGGTCGATTCGCTGAGCTTGAGCATCACCCGATTGCCCGCCGACAACGCGCCCACCAGCGGGCCGATAGCCAGGTACAACGGGTAATTCCACGGCACGATCACACCAACCACGCCCAACGGTTGATAAACGACTTTGGCCGAGGCGGGCTGAAAGGCAATGCCAACCTTGCGCCGCGACGGCTTCATCCAGCCTTTGAGGTGCTGGCTGGCGTAATGGATGCCGTGCAGGCTGGGCATCAATTCAGCCAGCAGCGTTTCATCGGCGCTGCGATGGCTGAAGTCCTGGCTGATCGCATCGATCAAGGCCTGGCGTTCATTGCTCAGCAGATCCCGCAACGCCTTAAGCCATTGCTGGCGTTGTGCCGTTGGTGGCATCGGGTTAGCGGCATAGGCCGCGTGTTGGGCGTCGAATAAGGCCTGGAGCTCTTCCAGAGGCTGCTGGAGATTCTGCATGTAGGCAATTTCAGCAGTCATTGTCGGCTCCGGATTAATTGTTATGGAGAAATTTTTAGAGTCTATGCTCTATAAAGTCAAATGACATCCTGGCGCAGCTTTGTTTTATCCATACCCGGATAGGTCGTAAGATGCCCGTCACCGCACTCTGAATTAAAGCTCAAGCCATGGCCCCAAGGATCAAAACCAGCGAGCGCATCGTGCAGAACAGCCTGGAACTGTTCAATCAACTGGGCGAGCGCAGTATCAGCACCAACCACATTGCTGCCCACATGGAAATTTCTCCGGGCAACCTGTACTACCACTTCCCTAACAAGCAGGCGATCATCGCCGTGCTGTTCAGTGAGTACGAAAGCCTGGTGGACAGTTTCCTGCGCCCGCCCCAGGGCCGCGCCGCGACGGTCGAGGACAAGCGTTACTACCTCAAGGAACTGCTGGCAGCCATGTGGCGCTATCGGTTTTTGCATCGAGACCTCGAGCACTTGCTCGACAGCGACCCGGAACTGGCTGCCCGTTACCGACGCTTCTCCCAGCGCTGCGTGATTCAGGGCTCGGCCATCTACAAAGGGTTCGTCGAGGCCGGTATTTTGAAGATGGACCGGGTGCAGATTGAATCCCTGACGCTCAATGCCTGGATCATCCTCACGTCCTGGGTGCGTTTCCTGTGTACTACGCGGGAAAACTCCAATCACTTGAGCGAACAAGCTATTAAACGTGGTGTTTATCAAGTGCTGGTGCTGGAAGCCGGGTTCGTCACGGATCAGTCCCGCGATGCGGTCAACGCGCTGTTCGAAGAGTTTTATGTGCCACTGGCCCAGGCACTGGAAGAAGTGGGATAGAGAAGTGCGATAGAAAGTGCAGTAGGATCGAAGACCGCCATCACAGGAGCCCGTTATGTCCATTGCGCAACTGATCAGCCCGCCAGCGTTGGACCTGAAAAAGGAGCAACCAGGGTTGGTGATTCTGGATTGTCGTTTTGCCCTCGAAGACCCGGACTACGGCCAGCGCAGCTACGCCGAAGGGCATATTGCCGGGTCGAGCTTTGCTGATCTCGAGCGTGATCTGAGCGCGACAGTGGTCAAGGGTGTAACCGGGCGCCATCCGTTGCCTGAACCTGAAGACTTGATCGAACGCTTGCGAGCTTGGGGGATCAACGCCGACAGCGATGTGGTTTTGTACGACGATGGTCCGGGTGCCTACGCGGCGCGGGCCTGGTGGTTGTTGGCCTGGCTGGGCAAGCGTGATGGCGTGTTTATTCTTGATGGCGGGCTGAAGGCCTGGCACGCGGCGGGTTTGCCATTGAGTCTGGATGCGACCGATATCGAACGCGGGACCTTCTCGGGGGTACCGGACAACGCGCTCATCCTGAATGCCGAAGAACTCCAGCAACGTCTCGGCGAGCCCGCGCTGACCTTGCTCGACGCCCGTGCCTTGCCGCGCTTCAAGGGCGAAGTGGAACCGATCGACCCGATTGCCGGGCATATCCCTGGTGCGCAATGTGCGGCGTTCACCGACAACCTGGGCAGCGACGGACGTTTCCTGCCGGCCGAGCAGCTCAAGCAGCGGTTCGCCGCGAAACTCGGTAATCGTTCGCCAGCTGATCTGGTGGCGTATTGCGGCTCCGGCGTGACGGCTTGCCACAACCTGTTCGCCTTGTGCCTGGCCGGTTATCCGTTGGGGTCGTTGTATGCCGGGTCTTGGAGCGAGTGGATCAACGATCCGGCGCGGGGCGTCGCCACCGGCGAATAAACACAATCGGCTTACTCACGACTCACAGCGGTCAGCCACTGAGGAATGCGCCGTTCCAGGTAGTAACCCGGTTGCCTGAACGAGCCATCGACGAAGCCGACATGCCCACCCTTGGCCTGTAGCTCGAATTGAATGCAGTCGGATAATTCTTCTGCTTGCGGCAGGCTATGAGGAAAGACAAAGGGATCGTCAGCCGCCTGAATGATCAGGGTCGGCGTACGAATCTCTCCAAGGAAATAACGGCTTGAAGCGCGGCGATAATAATCTTCGGCATCGACAAATCCATGCAGCGGCGCCGTCACCCGGCCATCGAAATCCCAGAAGGTGCGCATGTTTTCCAGCGAACCCAGGGCCGCCAATGCCGCCAGTCCATCCTCGCGCCCGTCATGCCGGAACTGCCGCTGCTTATTCTTGATGTAGGCCACCATCTCGCGCATGAAATGCGCCTGATAGACCTTCGAGAGACCCTGGCCGATACGGTCGGCACACTGATCCAGGCGAAACGGCACCGACACCGCCACGGCACCCAGCACGCCACTGTCACTGCCGGTCTCGCCCAGATGCTTGAGCAAAACGTTACCTCCGAGCGAGTAACCGATCGCATACAGCGGCGCCAACGGTCGTTTGGCCTGCAGATGTCTGATGACTTCAGCGAGGTCTTCACTGGCACCGGAGTGGTAACTGCGTGGCAACAGGTTCGGTTCGCCCGAACAGCCGCGCCAGTTCAGCGCGACGCTGGCCCAGCCTTGGATGCCCAGCGCCTTTTGCACCCCGGCGACGTAAGGTGAGTTCGACGAACCGGTCAGGCCGTGCAGCACCAGCACCAACGGCGCATCGGCATTGTGGGGGCCGTGCCAGTCCAGGTCGAGGAAGTCACCATCTTCAAGCCACAAGCGTTCGCGCTGGCGTTCGATGTGCGTGGTTTTGCGCCACAGCGGTCCCCACAAGGTCTGCAAGTGAGGGTTGCCGAGGCCGAAGGCGGGGGTGAAGCGTTCTGACGGATGGGACACGATTGTTCTCGAGGCAGCAGTGCGCGCCTCGATTGAAGCGCACATCTTTTTCAGATCTGCCGATTAGCCGGCGATCTCTGCCATACGTTGCCACAACGCGTAGTACACCCGCCCGGATTTCTGTTCCCGATGCAGGCGCCAGTTACCTGGCAAGCCGAGGGACGATGGCGCATTTTCGCTTTCGGTGTAGATCCAGGCTTCGTTGGCCAGCCACTGGCGCTCTTCAAGCAGCGTGCAGATGGTCGGCAACAGGTTCTGGTTGAACGGTGGGTCGAGGAACACCACGTCATAAGCAACCGCTGTCTGGGTCTCCAGGTAGCGCAAGGCATCGGCCGTCTGCACCTGGCCGGTCGTGCAGCGCAGGGTACCCAAATGCTCTTTGATGCTCGCTACCGCGATGTTGCTGGCATCCAGCGCCTGGCCCATCGCTGCGCCACGGGACAAGGCTTCGAGAAACAACGCGCCGCTACCGGCAAATGGATCAAGTACCTTGGCCCCGGCGACATACGGCGCGAGCCAGTTGAACAGGGTTTCACGCACCCGGTCCGGAGTCGGACGCAAGCCGGGTGCATCGGGGAAGCTCAGCTTTCGGCTGCCCCATTCTCCGCCGATGATACGCAGTTGGTTCACGCCGTTATGCACGTTGTGTACGGGTTTTTTAGGACGAGTGGCCATTAATGCTCCGGAACCCCGAGCGGTTGCTCGGCAGGTTTATCAGAAGGGGCCGGCAACGGCTTTTGTGGCACGGTCGGGCCAGCGCTGACGATGACCAATTTGTCCGTGCTCAGGTGTTTGTTCAGTGCGATTTTGACCTGTTCGACGGTCAGGCTCTGGGACTGCTGCATGAAGTCTTCCAGATAGCTCAACGGCAGGTTGTAGAAACCCATGGCGCCGAGCTGACCGACGATATCGGCGTTGCTGGCGGTGGACAGCGGGAAGCTGCCGGCCAGTTCACGCTTGGCGTCGTCGAGTTCTTTCTGGGTCGGGCCGGTCTGGAGGTAGTCGGCGAGCACGTCCTGCACCAGTTTCAGCGTGCCTTCGCTCATCTCGGCGCGCGTTTGCAGGTTGATCATGAACGGGCCGCGCGCCTGCATCGGGGTGAAGCCCGAATACACGCCGTAAGCCAGACCACGTTTCTCGCGCACTTCGCTCATCAGTCGGGTGCCGAAACCACCGCCGCCAAGGATCTGGTTGCCCATGGACAGCGCCGCGTAGTCCGGGTCGTCACGATCGATGCCCAATTGCGCGAGCATCAGGTTGGTCTGCTTGGACGGAAACTCGATATGGCCGATGCTGGCTTTCGGTTCTGCCGGTTGCGGTATTTTCGCCAGGGCCGGGCCTTTTGGCAGCGCACTGGATACCTGTGCAGCAATGGCCTCGGCTTCGGCGCGGGACAGGTCGCCTACCAGCGCAATCACCACGTTGCCGGAGGCGTAGGCTTTTTCATGGAACGCCTTCAGTTGCGCCAGTGTGATCGCCGGTACCGTTTTCGCCGAGCCATCGCTGGAATGCGCGTATGGATGATCGCCATACAACCGGTTCATCAATTCCAGACTGGCCAACTTGCCCGGGTTTTGCTTCTGGTATTCGAATCCGGCGAGCATCTGGTTCTTGATGCGCGCGAACGAATCGGCAGGGAAGGTCGGTTTGCCAACCACTTCCGAGAACAGTTTCAGCGCTGGCTCGCGTTTGTCCGCGGCACTGAGGCTGCGCAGGGAGGCCAGTGCCATGTCTTTAAACGCACCGTTGCCAAAGTCCGCGCCCAAGCCCTCGAAGCCCTGAGCGATGGCACCGACATCTTTACCAGCTACGCCTTCATTGAGCATGGCGTTGGTCAGTACGGCCAGGCCCGGCGCGTCCCCGTCCTGGCTGCTGCCGGCGGAAAAGATCAGGCGCATGTCGAACATCGGTAATTCGCGAGCCTCGACGAAAAGCACCTTGGCGCCTTCGGCGGTATTCCAGGTCTGCACATCCAGGGTACGACGGCTTGGCGCTTTGCCGTCGAGTTCTGCCAGCGATTGCAGTTTCTGGCTGGCCTTGGCCTTGTCCAGGGCTTCACTGGCCTTTGATTCGTCGGTCTTTGAAAAGTAAAACGCGGCAGACCCGATCAGTGCAACGACGATCAGGCCGATCAGTGCCAGGCGCGGTTTTTTACGCTCACTCATGAGTCGTCTCCTTTGGCAGTACATGGGCGACGCTGAGACGTTCGCGGGTGAAATACAGCTTGGCGGCGTTCTGGATGTCTTGCGGAGTCACGCCTTCCAGGTCGGCAAGTTCGGTGTCCATCAATTTCCAGGACAGGCCCACGGTTTCCAGTTGGCCGATAGCGGTGGCCTGGCTGGTGATCGAGTCACGCTCGTAAACCAGGCCGGCAATGACCTGTGCGCGGACGCGTTCCAGTTCTTCGGCGGACGGCGCGGTGGTTTTCAGCTGCTCGAGCAGTTTCCACAGACCCGCTTCAACCTGGGCCATGGTTTTGTTTTTCTGGGTGTTAGGTGTTGCCGACAGGGTGAACAGGCTATCGCCACGGGTATAGGCGTCGTAGTTCGACGAACCGCCGGACACCAGCTCTTCGCCGCGTTCCAGTTGCGTCGGGATACGTCCGCTGTAGCCGCCATCGAGCAGGGCCGAGATCAGGCGCAAGGCATTCACCGAGCGTTTGTCTTCGGCGGTGGCGATGCTTGGCACGTTGAAACCCAGCATCAGGCTCGGCAGTTGGGTTTGCACGTGCAGGGTGATCTGGCGTTCGCCGGGCTCGGCCAATTCCAGCGGGATTTTCGCCGGCGGCACGTCACGCTTGGCGATCGGGCCGAAGTAGCGTTGGGCCAGGGTTTTGACTTCATCCGGTGTCACGTCGCCAACCACCACCAGAGTGGCGTTGTTCGGCACGTACCAGGACTGGTACCAGTGGCGCAGTTCTTCGACCTTCATGCGGTCCAGGTCCGCCATCCAGCCGATGGTCGGCGTGTGGTAACCGCTGGCCGGGTAGGCCATGGCCTTGAAGCGTTCGTAGGCCTTGGACATCGGCTTGTCGTCGGTACGCAGCCGACGTTCTTCTTTGATGACTTCGATCTCGCGGGCGAACTCGTCCGCCGGCAGGCGCAGGCTGGCCATGCGGTCGGCTTCCAGCTCGAAGGCCACGCCCAGGCGGTCGCGGGCCAGGACCTGGTAATAAGCGGTGAAGTCGTCGCTGGTGAAGGCGTTCTCTTCGGCACCGAGGTCGCGCAGGATCAGCGAGGCCTCGCCGGGGCCGACTTTCTCGCTGCCCTTGAACATCATGTGTTCCAGGGCATGGGACAAGCCGGTCTGTCCAGGGGTCTCGTAGCTGGAGCCGACCTTGTACCAGACTTGGGAAACCACCACCGGCGCACGATGATCTTCGCGCACGACGACCTTCAGGCCGTTATCGAGGGTGAATTCGTGGGTGGGTTGTGGATCGGCAGCCAGGGCCGAGAGGGGCAGGCAAACTGTGCTGAGCAGCAGGCCTGCAGCGCGGCGGGCTAGAGCATTCATTCGTTTTTAAACCTTTGGGGCTGCCCGCTTGGTCTTAGCCTAGGCGGGCGAGGAGGTGCTAGGATACTGATCCGTTTTACTGGCGGCCACGCCTATCAGGCCTTTGCGTTTGATCAGGTTGTATGGGTTTGCGGCAAAAGGTTGTGGTTTATCGACTAAACTCTGCTTTTTCGCCGATTTTTCCGCTTCAGTCCTGCGTGAAATCGTTTTTGTAAGGTGCCGTTTGCACCTCGATAAGATGTTGCGCGTGAACAAGCTGGGTCAATCGCAGTCTGTTCTGCATCGAATATTCATTTGCCGAGGCGCCCTTTGGCGCGTCGCTACCGTGAGATAGCCGTCCTCCATGTTTGGTTCCAACGACGACAAGAAAGCCCCAGCTGCGGCTGGCGAAAAGAAAAGCCTGTTCGGATGGCTGCGCAAAAAGCCGCAGGAACCCCTCGTCGAACAGCCACAGCCACTTCCTGAGCCAACGCCTGCGCCGGTAATCGATGAAGAGCCCGCGCCGATTGTCTTGCCGATCGCCGAGCCGGTGCTGCAACCGATCACCGAGCCTGAGCCCGATGTAGTCGCCGAAGTCGTGGCTCAGGTTTCGCTGACCCCCGTTGCCGAACCCTGGCTGACGTTGCCGGTGGCGGAAGAGCCGGTGGCATTGGTCGAAGATGAGCTGGCGCCGCACATTGCTCCGCCGATTCCAGCCCCGACCGCCTTTGCTCCCGAACCGGTTCAGCCGCCGGTGGTTGAGCTGGTGGTCGCGCCAGTTGTGGTGGCCGAGCCTGCTCCGGTGGTCCCGGAGCCTGTGGCGCCTGCATTTGTTGCTCCGGTTGTTCCGATTGTTCCGATTGCTCCGATTGTTCCAGCGCAGCCCCCCGTTGTTGCTCCCGTCGCTCTGGCACCTGTCGTTCCCGTCGAAGCGCCTGCAGAGCCTGTGCGTACCGGAGAAACCAAAGCCGGTTTCTTCGCCCGCCTCAAGCAAGGCCTGTCCAAGACCAGCGCCAGTATCGGCGAAGGCATGGCCAGCCTGTTCCTGGGCAAGAAGATCATCGATGACGAGCTGCTCGAAGACATCGAAACCCGTTTGCTGACCGCTGATGTGGGCGTCGAAGCCACCTCGGTGATCATCCAGCACCTGACCCAAAAGGTTGCACGCAAAGAGCTGGCCGATGCCGATGCGCTGTACAAATCCTTGCAAGCTGAACTCGCGGCAATGCTCAAGCCTGTGGAACAGCCGCTGAAAATCGCTTCGCAAAACAAGCCTTTCGTGATTCTGGTGGTCGGCGTCAACGGC
>DQGF01000339.1:15957-16146 GCA_003525045.1 Pseudomonas sp.
AAGACCACCACCATCGGCAAGCTGGCGAAGAAGCTGCAACTTGAAGGCAAGAAAGTCATGCTCGCGGCCGGTGACACTTTCCGCGCCGCAGCGGTGGAACAGTTGCAGGTCTGGGGCGAGCGCAACAAGATCCCGGTGATCGCTCAACACACCGGCGCCGACTCGGCTTCGGTGATCTTCGACGCCGTG
>DQGF01000336.1:0-2141 GCA_003525045.1 Pseudomonas sp.
GCCCTGACCGTCCGCCACCGGATGAGCGATACCGCCCTGCCGACTCGAAAGTGGGGCGCCTTCGTCCCGGGAACGGGTGTGGGTGGCTCAGGCCTGCACTGGACAGGCGTTCTGATTCGTCCAACGCCGACGGATATCAAACTCAAGACCTACGCCGACCAGATGTACAAACCTGGCCAGTTGGGCGAAGGCATGCAGATTCAGGATTTTCCCTTCACCTGGGATGAAATCGAGCCTTACCTGGACAAGTTCGACAAGATTTGCGGGCTGTCCGGCAATACGGGCAACTTGCAAGGCCGGATCATGGAAGGCGGTGATCCCTTCGAAGGGCCACGCTCGAGCCCCTTTCCGCTACCTGCACTGGAAGATACCCTCAACAACAAGATGTTCGCCGGCGCTGCCCGCAAGCTTGGCTACCATCCGTTCCCGAACCCTTCGGCGAACGTCTCCCGCGCCTGGACAAACCCTTACGGCAACCAGATCGCACCCTGCAACTACTGCGGCTACTGCAGTAAATATCCTTGCCTGAACTACTCAAAGGCTTCGCCGCAAACCGCGGTGATGGATTCTCTCAAGCGCCTGGATAACTTTTCCTATCGCACGCAGGCCAATGTATTGCGCGTGGAGTTGCACCCCGACGGCAAGACCGCACGCGGTGTTACCTACGCAGACGAGAACGGCAACATGGTCTTCCAGCCTGCCAAGATCGTGGTGCTGGCCGGGTTCCAGTTCGTCAATGTGCGCCTGATGCTATTGTCTGGCATCGGCAAACCCTACGACCCACTGAGCGGCAAGGGCACCGTGGGACGTAACTATGCCTTCCTCAGTAATGGTGGGTCCACGCTGTTCTTCAAGGACAAACTTTTCAATCCGTTCGCTACCGCCGGTGCCACCGGGCAAATGTTCAATGACATTTCCCCAGGCAACTTCGATGGCCCTGCGCTGGGCTTTATCGGCGGCGCCAAGATACACAGCTCACAGGCTACCGGTACACCCATCGGCACGGCGTTGCCTGCGGGTACGCCAGCTTGGGGGCAAGGCTGGAAGGAAGGCATGCAGGACTGGTACGGACACTCGATGAAAATCAGCATCTCCACCGGCTGCATGTCCTATCGCGACCACTATGTGGATCTGGACCCGACCTACAAGGATCCCTGGGGACAGCCGCTGCTGCGCATCACCTTCGACTGGAAACCGAACGAGCTGAAGTTGCAGCAACACCTGCGCAAGATCGTGTTGGACATCACCAAGGAACTGGGACCCGACAGCTACAGCGAAAGCTTCCTGTCAATGGATTCGCATTGGGACGTCACCAAGTACGTGTCCACCCACAACGTGGGCGGCGCCATCATGGGTGACTCCCCGGAAACCAGCGCGCTCAACCGCTACCTGCAGAGCTGGGACGTACATAACGTGTTCGTGCCCGGGGGTAACGCCTTCCCGCAGAACTTCCAGGCAAACCCCACCGCCCTGATCGGCGCATTGACCCTGTTCTCGGCCCAGGCCATCAAGGAACAGTATCTGAAGAACCCGGGCCCACTGGTACAGGCATGAAGAGCGTGAAGATGAAATCGAAATTCCGCTCCCGGTTGTCGATACTGCTGGCCGTATGCCTGTTGATGGCGCTGCTGGCCTGGCTGCTCAGCGTCGTGCTCAATCGCTCCGGCGACGCCTCTGCGCAAATGACCCAGGAAATCACTCCTGAGCTCATCAGCAAAGGCGCGTACCTGGCACGCGCAGGCGACTGTGTGGCTTGTCATACCCGTCATGATGGGAAAGCCTACGCCGGGGGACACGGCATCGAATCTCCCATCGGTACGATCTATGCCACCAACATCACGCCTGACGATGGCACCGGCATCGGTCGCTGGAGTTATGGCGAGTTTGAGCGTGCCATGCGGCGAGGCATCGGCCACGATGGGAGTGCCCTTTATCCGGCGATGCCTTATCCCTCTTACGCGAAGGTAACGGATGAGGACACAGAAGCGCTGTACGCCTACTTCATGAAAGGCGTAGAGCCGGTCAAGCAAGCGAACAAGGCTAACGATATTGCGTGGCCGCTCTCGCTTCGCTGGCCGCTGGCTTATTGGCGCAGCGTGCTCTCGCCATTGCCCGAATCGACCGCCGTTGCCGGCGAAGCA
>DQGF01000336.1:2489-6347 GCA_003525045.1 Pseudomonas sp.
CGCAGATTGCCCGGGGTGCCTATCTGGTACAAGGCCTTGGCCATTGCGGCTCATGCCATACGCCACGCGCGCTGACCATGCAGGAAAAAGGGCTCGACGAAAAAGCGCCTGACTACCTGACTGGCACCGAGCTCAACAGCTGGGCAGTGCCCTCGCTTCGAGGGATCGAACACTGGTCTCAGGATGAGATCGTGGAGTACCTGGGCAGCGGTCGTAACAGCACTGCATCGGTCGCGGGTGAAATGACCAGTGTCATCGCCAACAGCACCTCTCACATGACGGATGAGGATCTGCATGCGATGGCCGTTTATCTGAAGTCACTCGCTACAGGCGGCAAGGCTGTCTATCAGCACCAGCCGCAGAGCAGCGAGGCCACGACCCGCAAGTTGACGGCAGCAACGGACCTGAGCTTGGGTGAACGTCTGTACCTGGACAATTGTGGCGCTTGTCACTTTGTCAGTGGCGAGGGTGCCCCACGGGTCTTCCCGCGACTGGACGGTGCTTCGGTCATCAACGTGGAGAATCCGACCGCCTTGATCAATGTGATCCTCGCCGGTGCCCACACGCCTTCCACGTCCAGATCGCCGTCGATCCTGCCGATGCCCGGCTTTGCAGATCGCATGGACGACGCGGAGGTTGCGCAACTGGCCACCTTCCTGCGGCAGGGCTGGTCCAACAAGGCGCCTGCGGTGTCTGGCGAGCAGGTGCAAAAAGTTCGTTCGACGTTGGCCGCGGAGCACCGGTAGGTGAAGAAAATGCTGGAGCCAGGTAACGAGCAATAGCAGGGTTACCACTCGTAGCCAAGACTTGGCCGAACGACTGTTCGGCCAAGGGTTTCAGGATTATCGGGGCAACGGTAGCGTCTGTTAACGATGGGGCAAATGCTTCTGCCCCTTACGATTAGCCTGATTAGACGAGTTCGCCAGAAGGTGCGGCTTCTTCAATCACAACGCGCTCGAAGCGTCCGGCCAGTACCACGTAGCCGAAGATCCCGATCAGGCCGTGGGCGGCCACAAACCATAGGGCTGAATCGAACGATCCTGTCGACGCGACGAAGTATCCAATGACGACCGGCGTGATGATCCCTGCGACGTTGCCAATGCCGTTGAACACCCCACCACTCAAACCCACCATGCCTTTGGGCGCTGTATCGGACAACACCGCCCAACCTACCGCCGCCAGTCCCTTGCCAAAAAATGCCAAGGCCATCAGTGCAATCACCATCCAGTTGGCGTCGACATAGTTTGCCGATACCAGGCTGGAAGCCAGCGCCATACCTATTATAAAAGGAGTTTTGCGAGCCCTTGAGGGATGGACGCCTCGGCGGATCAAGTAATCGGAAACCACACCGCCGAGCACACCTCCCGAGAAGCCGCAGATCGCCGGCATTGCAGCCACCCATCCTGCTTCCATAATCGTCATGCCTCGTCCCTTGATAAGGTAGATGGGAAACCAGGTGATGAAGAAGTAGGTGAGGGCGGTGATGCAGTATTGGCCCAGATAGATCGCCCACAGTGTTCGATTATTGAAGAGCTGGGCGACCTCTTTCATTTTCAGTTTCGGTTTGGTGGTTTTACGCGTGGCTTCCAGATCCACCAGCGCGCCGCCGTCGCGCATGTATTGCAGCTCTGTTTCACTCAGTCGTGGATCACTAAGAGGCTCACGGTACAAGGCGAACCAGAACACCGTGGCCACCAGACCGAGTGCACCCATCCAGATGAAGACATGTTCCCAGCCCCAGGAATGGGTCAGCCAGGCCATGAGCGGGGCGAATACCACAACGGCCATGTATTGCGCTGAGTTGAACAGCGCCGAGGCGGTGCCGCGTTCGCTGGTTGGGAACCAGCAGGAAACGATGCGGTTATTGGCCGGAAATGCCGGTGACTCCACAAGGCCGAGCATAAAACGCATGCCGAACAGGGTAAGCGCTGCCGTGGAACCGACGAGCCCGATCCAGCCCACCGAGCCCTGCATCATGGTGAATAAGGACCATAAAAACAGGCTGCAGCCGTACACCCTTCTCGCGCCATATTTATCCAGTAACCAACCCCCTGGAATCTGGCCCAGCGCGTAAGCCCAGGCAAACGCAGAAAAGATCATGCCGAGCATGATGGGGTCTAGACCCAGGTCTTTGATCACGCCCGTACCGGCGATGGACATGGTGGCCCGGTCGGCGTAGTTGAGCACGGTGACAATGAAAATCAGCGCGAGAATGACGAACCGGCGACGCCCGACATGGGCGTTTTCAAGCGGAACGGCCAGCGATGCGGTCTTGGAGGTCATGGAGCTCTCCGGCTTCCCTCAAGGGAAGTTTTTATTGTTTGGAATGGGTGTGTAGCGTATTTCTCAGCAAGCGACGGCGGTGGGCAGCACAGATCCCGCAAAACAGGCCTGAAGGTTGGCCAACACGATTTCGCCCATCGCCAACCGGGTTTGCTCTGTAGCGCTGGCGCGATGCGGTTGCAGTACCACATTGCTCAGCGAGCGCAGTGCATCTGGAACACGAGGTTCATCGACGAAAACATCAAGTCCGGCACCGGCGATGGTGCCGTTGCTCAAGGCCGCTATCAGCGCTTGCTCATCAACCAACTTGCCGCGCGCAACATTGATCAGATAGCCATTGGCGCCCAGTGCCTCGAGTACCGCAGGGGTGATGATCGCGCTGCCTTGATCGGCAGACGCCGCGAGCATCAGCACATCACTGCGGCGGGCCAGTTCAATCAAATCGGCAACAAAGTGGTAGCCGCTGTGTGGCTGCTCACGCAGGTCGGTGTAATTCACCGTCATGTTGAATGCCAAGGCGCGTTTGGCGATTGCATGCCCAACCCGGCCCAGTCCGACGATACCCAGCTGAATGCCGGTAACTTTGCGCGCCAGTGGTTGAGCGACGGTGCCCCAGTGACCCTCGCGTACGATGCGGTCGCCGGTGCCTAGATCGCGCAGGGTCATGATCAGCAGCCCCATGCCCATGTCCGCGACATCATCGGTCAGTACACCGGGTGTGGTGGTCACCTGAATACCGCGATCAGCGGCATGTGCAAGGTCTACCGCGTCGGTGCCGATGCCGCTGATGGCGATCACTTGCAGCGCTGGCAGGCGATTCATGATCGTGTTGGACAGGCCTTTGGCGCCGCCGGTGACCACACCGCGAATGCTGCCGCCCACCTGGGTCAGAAACCTGTCCTGGTCATCGGCTTCGTACAGCCGGTGAACGGCATAGGATTCCTGTAGCCGGACATCGATCAGATCCGGCACAGGCTGTGTGAGGAGAATATTGATCTTCACATCGCATTCCTTGAGTTGTGTTTATTTTGACGGGCGCTAAGTAGTCGCCTTCATGTTGTTCAAGAGTAGGAAAACGATTGATGCTGGTCTAACATTGATACTGAATCGATCAATACAAGAATTGAATCATGGAACTTCATCAGCTGCGCTGCTTTGTGATGGTTGCCGAAGAGCTGCATTTCGGCCGTGCAGCCAAACGGTTGTTCATGACCCAGCCGCCTCTGAGCCGCCAGATCCAGATGCTGGAACGCTCGCTGGGTGTCACGCTGCTCGAGCGCAGTAATCGAAACGTGCAGCTCACGGTCGCCGGACAACATTTCCTGCGCGATGCCCGGCACGTCCTGGCTTATACGGAACAGGCCGCAACAGCGGCCCGCCGCCTGGCTCGCGGCGAAGCGGGGCAGTTGCTACTGGGGTTCACGGCGGTCAGTGGTTACAACCTGATTCCCGGTCTGCTGGGGCATGCCGCTCATCTGCTCCCGGATGTAGGCTTTGAGCTGCATGAAATGGTTTCCGGCGCTCAAACGGAGGCCTTGGCAGCCAGCATGATTGATGTCGGTTTTGTACGGCGAG
>DQGF01000336.1:6652-8766 GCA_003525045.1 Pseudomonas sp.
ACGGCGAGCGGCACCCCACCTTGGATTCGACTGTCGGTTGATCTGCAGCGAGCCGCTGCTGGTGGTGATGCCGAACGCACATCCTTTGGCGCAGCAAGCGACCATCGCGGTGGCCGATCTGGATCAACAGCCTTTCGTGATGTACTCGCCGGATGAAGGGCGGTATTTCTATGATTGCATTGTCGGCCTGTTTGCCATGGCAGGCGTTTCGCCGCGCTACCTGCATTACCTGGGGCAGACCCATTCCATCCTCGGTCTCGTGCGTGCCGGGTTGGGATTGGCGATCGTGCCGGCAGCTGCTCGTGAGCTTTACCTGGGGCATTTGCAGTTCCGTCCCCTTGAAGATGCTCAGCCACGTTCGCAGGTGTATATGGTCTCCAGGAGCGACAATGACAACCCTGCGCTCCCAGCTTTCCTGCGTATGGCAGAGGATTATTTCCGCACCCTCGGTTAATGCCATTGCAGGTACCGCAGGCAGAAAAAAAGCAGCGATTCGGCTGCTTTTCATATCGGTTATCTGAAGGTGGCGTGGCGTAAACGCTCACGGATATTGCTGAGGTGCAAGTGCATGGCCGCCTGAGCGGCGCTAAGGTCTCCCTCGGCAATGCTTTGATAAATCGCTTGGTGTTCGCGGTGTAAGCGTAACCCGTATTCAATTCGATCCCCGCCATTCAGGGCCGCGCTATTCAGGCGCTTGCGGGGGATGAGATCTATGCCGAGGTGGTCAGTGATGTCCACGAAGTAACGGTTATCCGTCGCCATGGCGATCTGTCGATGAAACTCACGGTCGGCCGCCGCCGCAACATCACGACTGATGGTCGGGTCTGCCAGGATGTTCAGGGCGTTCTGCATGCAAACCAGATGCTGCGGATTTCTGCGCTGCGCGGCAAAACCTGCGGCTTCCACCTCGATGCTGATACGAAGCTCAATGACGGCCAGTACCTCCTCAAGTGAGGCGCTTGAATTGGGGTGTGAATCGAAATCGGGAGTGTCGCTGACGAATGAGCCCACGCCGTGTTTCGTAATCACCAGCCCGCGTGTTTGCAATTGGGAAATCGCTTCGCGCACAACGGTTCGGCTGACGCCATGTTCGGCCATGACTTGCGCTTCTGGAGGCAGTCTTTGCCCAGGCTCCAATGCGCCGCTGGTAATTCGTTCGGTAAGAACCTGAGCGAGTATGGACGACAGGTTTCTTGATTGGTTGAAGCCTTTTGGCCGGCGATGAAGGGGGTTGCAAGGCTCAATCGTGAAGGTGCTCATATCAAACCCGGCTTGTAAGAGGTCTTGCCGATCGCCTTTGGCGTGGCTTATTTCATAAGACGGCGGCGCACATTTCTGCGCCGCGTGCCTGGCAACTAAACCACCCGCAATGGGTTAACCAATAGCGCCATCGCTCCACTCGCTATTGACCAAGCGTTTGAGCTTGAGCGGATTGCTGTTCTGCAATGCTTGCGGTAACAGCGCGTCGGGATAGTTCTGGAAGCAGACCGGGCGCAGGAAGCGATCGATCGCCAAGGTACCGACAGACGTGCCGCGCGAGTCCGACGTTGCCGGGTACGGCCCGCCGTGAACCATGGCTTCACAGACTTCGACGCCGGTTGGGTAGCCGTTGACCAATATCCGTCCGACTTTTTGCTCCAGCACTGGAACAAGCCATTGGTATTGCTGAAGGTCGGCAGGCTCGCCGATCAGTGTGGCGGTCAGCTGGCCGCGTAACGATTGAAGGGCGAGTTTGAGTTCACGGTCGTCTGCCACTTCGATCACGATGGTGGTCGGGCCAAAGACTTCTTCTTGCAACAGTTCATCACCCTCAAGCAGCAGGCTCACATCAGCCTTGAACAGTTGTGGGTGTGCCTGATTACCGGTCTGGTCAGACCCCGTCAGATGGGTGATGCCAGCATGGGCATGCAGGTGTTCAAGCCCTTTGGTATAGCTGCGCAAGCCTCCTGCGTTGAGCATGGTCTGCGGTGTCTGAGCTGCCATTTGGCCTTGCAAGTGCTCAAGGAACTGCGCGAACTGCGGCGATTTTATCCCGATCACCAGGCCAGGATTGGTGCAGAACTGCCCGCAGCCCATGACCACGGATGCCGCCAGATCCTTGGCTACAGCTTCGC
>DQGF01000280.1:0-2464 GCA_003525045.1 Pseudomonas sp.
GTGATGATCACTTCGTCGAGGTACAAACTGTCACTGGACAGTGGCTTATTGCCGACCGCTTCCAGTTTGAAGGTGAAGGCTTCGTCACCCGGCACCAGGCGCGACAGTCGACGGGTGATGGTCACGGCCATCGGATCAATCGAAGGTTGTCTGGTCTGGTAGCTCAAGGCCGCTCGCAGCGGACGCTCCTGCGCGCCAGCCAGCGACAGCACTGCAGGCACTGGCGAGGCCCCCTGCCACGCCCAATACATTTCACCCGTAGCGCCCTGCTCTTGCTTCCAGCCTTCACCCGGCGCCAGCGCGACGGCAGGCGCTGCCTGCTCGATGCTGCGTTGCAACCAGGTCAGCGCCAAGGCGCGCTCCAGTGTCGATTGCTGTGGCAGCAAACGCTGCAGCAGCGCTTGAGCCTGAGCCTGATCGAAGCTTCGCAGCGACAGGTTCAAGGCTTCAGCGAACGGTTGGGAGCTGACGTCCAGACGCTGCTGCGCGTCCGCCAGTTGCCGAGTGAAAGCCCCCGGCAAATCGACCTTCGCCTGGCGCGCCAATGACGCGGTCAACACGCGAGCACTGGCCAACCCAAGCGCCGAATCCGGATCGCTCATGACGATGCTGTCTTCACCCTCTTCCATCAGGTTCGCGGCATTTCCCTCGCCGGCTTTCGCCAGGTCATCGATCAATCCGCTGAGCAAAGTGTTCACCGGCAGTTGCATCTGTTTGGCAAAGGACAAAATCAGCGCGCGCTGCAACAGCGGCGTGTTCTTCGCCTGTTTTGCATAGACCTCCAGCACCCGCTGCCAATGCTCCGGCGGCAGGCTCAGTTGCAGCGCCTTGCTGGCGTGCCAGTCGGCGTAATAGGCGTAAGCCGTGAGAAACGCATCCGGCTCGCCGTCCATCCCCCACCAAGTGAAGCTGGCCGACGGTCCGGCCATTTGCACCAGACGCAGCCGACTGTTCTGCATGATCAGGCGCAAGCGATCGCGAATCTGCGGGTTCGAGGACAAGGTCGGATAAGCGATGCTCAACGGCAGCAAGCGGCTAGCGGTTTGTTCAACGCCGCCGTATGGATAGCTAAGCAAATCATCTAGGGCCGAACGGAACAGCGCTTGCGCACTGTCATCCAGGCGCAGTCGAATATCCGTCGCGTCCGCCGGCAAGGCCAGCGGCGTATCACCACTGGCTACGTCCAGGCTTTGGCTCTGGATCACCTGCCAACCTTCACCGGTCGCGGTCAGGCGCACGGCCAAGACGTCAGCAGTGTTGCCGTCCTGCACCAACTCGGCGGTCCACTCACCGTTGGCCAATGCGAACCCTGGTAATGCGACATAATTGATGCCGTTATTCAACGTCACCGGGACACGCTGTTCGGTACCGCCGTAATGAATCACCAGCTCAGCCGCCAGCGGTTTCTCGGCCTGGCTGAAGGCGAATACACCAAGATCCGGTTTGTCGCCGCTGCGGAATCGGGTCGGCCCGCTCCACTTCAAGTACAGCGGCTTTTCCGAGCGCACGAATTGTTTCTTCTGCCCGACCTGCCCGTCATCGGCGATGGCCCGGGCGGTGATGCGCCAGCGGGTCAAGGAGTCCGGCATCTTGAAGGTGAAGCGGGTTTTGCCGTTGGCATCGGTCAGCAATTCCGGCTGCCACGCGGCAGTGTCGACGTCTTCGCGACGCGGTCGCTCCAGCACCTTCACCCCACGCTCGCTGCGATTGGCTTTGCCCGGCGCACCCGGGCTACCCGGCAGTGCTACGTCGTAGCTGATGAACGACAGACTGGCGCTGGTCCGCACGTTGTTACGGCGCGGGTGATAGAAGAATTGGTCGATGCTCGGCGCGACTTCCGGTTGCAACGCGTAAACCATTTCGTCGACCACGCTGACCGTCAGGTGCGCCGGGATCGGTTTGCCAGCGAACTGGGTGGTGAGGTCGACGGACACTGTGTCGCCAGGCTGATACGACTCTTTATCGGTGGCGATTGCTACGTCGATTTGCGGCGCAACGACCTTGATGCCGGCGTTCTGAAAACTGTACTGCCCGCCTTTGGTGTAGAGCACAGAGAAGGTCAGGTTTGGCGCGAATCTGTCTTTCACCGGGATCCGCGCGCGGTATTGCGTATCGCTGAGTTTTTCCATCTGCAGCCAGTCGCCGCCTTTGGACAGTAGCGCCGTGGCCTCGACTTTGTCCCGCTCCAGCGACAGCAATGCATCGCTGACCGGCTCGGGAAAAGTGATCAGGGCCAGCGCTTCATCGCCCGCCTTGTACTCCGGTTTACCGAGGACGATCTCAACGGTGCCGGGCACGGCTTTAACGCCATCGCCGGTGACCGAATGACCGATGGCACCAATGACTCGGCCATGATCATCCTTCAAGGTCAGGTTGTAAGTGCCAGGACGCTCGAATGCCAGCGTGAAGCTTGTATCGGTTGCGGCAAGTTTGCCCTCGCCCGTGCTCTGGTCTTCCAGACGCA
>DQGF01000280.1:2786-4877 GCA_003525045.1 Pseudomonas sp.
TAGCTGCCCGGCGTAACCACTTTGCTCTGTTCGTTGCCGCCTTCGTTGCTATAGCCGAACGCAACCTTGTCACCCACCGCACTGAACCGCTGCGGCGCGCTCAAGCGGAAACTCGCGGCGCCGCGGTCGATGAGGATTTCCTTGGTGGTCTTGACCCGATACGCCGCGCCATCGCTGGCAAACACCGTGAGCATATAGCGGCTCGGTTTCTCGGCGGCCGGCAGGTCGAGGGTCGCGTTGCCTTGGGAGTCGGTAGTCAGTTCGGTGCTGGTCAACTCCACTGGGAATTGCCCGAGGTACTGCAGCTCGTTGTCGACCATCGACAGTTGCTGGGCGCGCAGGCTGAGGCTCAATTTGGCATTGGCCACGGGTTTGCCGTCCGGGTACAGCAGCACCAGGCTGCCCCTGACCGGCTCACTGGTGCGGTAATCCTGCTTGGCCAAGCTCAGGGAAATTTCGAAGTGCGGCTTGATGTATTCGGCGACGCGGAAGGCGCTGCTGTAGGCCTGATCCTTGTAGCCGAAACGCAGTTCATAACCGCCAGCCACAGCGTTGTCCGGCAACTGGAAGCGACCTTGGGCCCCAGACTTGGAATCAAGTTTCAGCGCCAGCGATTGCAGTGCGGTGCCGGTGGCATCGAGCACGGTGACGTTGACGTCGGCGGCGGTCGGTTGCACCGAATCCCGAGCATTCTTGAACTCGCGACCGACGATTTTCAGCGACACCCAATCCCCCGGCCGATACAGCGGCCGGTCGGTGAACGCATAGAGTTTGGTGTCGTAGATTTCGCTGTCGTAATAGAAATTTTCGGAGACGAACACCCCACCCTCTTCGTCCTCGCCGATCACGAAGGAGCGCTCCGGGCTGACGTGCTTCAGACGCAGCAAACCATCGACATCGGTGGCGCCGCTACTCATCACGCCGAGTCCATCGGTCCACAGCACATTGACCTTCGGCACCGAACTGCCTTCGTGTTTGCGCGCGGCCCAGACCACCAACTCGTCACCGGCAATCTTGCTGACGGCCACTGTGTTGGAGACGAAGACCATGGTGGTCGCGCGGTACTTGCCGATCAGCGCTTCGACCAGGTACAGACCCGGTTTCAGATTGCCCAACGGGATGTACACATTGCCCGGTGCAACGCTGACAAACTCGCTGGAAGAACCGGCGAGGTTCACCCCTGTAGGCGGCTGGATCGGTTTGGCTTGCCACAGCGGATAACGGAATTGGCTGACCACCGGCAGACCCGGAATCAGTGCGAATTGCAGCTGTGCGTCGTAAGGCGTTGGCGCGGCGATCGCGGTGCCCATCTTCAGCTCCGGCACTTCCTCGGTGACTTGCTTACGCGACTCGTAGGAAAACGCCCGCTGCATCACCCGACGGGATTTTCGGTACCAGTTGTCCCACAGATACGCGAGGGTGTTCGACAGACCTTCGCCCTTGAACTGACCGTCACTGACCACGCGGTGCAGGTTCTTCTGGCGCTTGAGGAAATCCAGCGGCTTGTCGATCCGATACACGCGAATATCGGCGCCGCCGTAAGGCTCCATGCGAAACCGGCGATAGTCACGGCCCGGCGCTTCGAGGCGCACCATCGCCTGCTCGTCGCTGGCGAAACTGCTGTCGGCGAGCAGGAAAAAGCTTTCACCGGCCACCGGCGTATAGCCGCTTGGCTCGACAGTGTCTTCGGCATTGACCGCCGAAAAAGGCAGCACCAATACCAACAGCAGAGGCAGAAAACGCAGCATGCGGGCACCGATCATTGCGAGAGAAAGTTCAGTCGATAGACGCCGATGAAGTTGGGGTTGGCTGCGTCGGGTATCCATCGGGTGTCCTTCCATGTCATGAGTTGCTGCAGGCTCGCGGAACGCATGCCGTTGTCAGTGGGGGTGGTAGTGCCGGTGTGATAGGCGATGTAGCGGCCCATCCAGATCATCAGGTGCTGGTCGTCGCCCTGATCGAAAAACATCAGGTCACCGGGACGGGCTTGCGCCAGGTCGCGGCCAATCAAATGACTGTTGAACTGGATCAGCTTGATCGCGTTGACGTAAGGCCCGACCTTTCCGCCACCCTGCTGCCATTGCTGTGCGG
>DQGF01000280.1:5166-6322 GCA_003525045.1 Pseudomonas sp.
GCTGCCATTGCTGTGCGAGACCGCGCTGAGTCTCGCTCAATGGCAGTTCTGGTGGCAAGTAACGGTTGGACAGGCCATTGCTGCGCAGCCATTTATCGTCATGGACTTTCAGCGCTTCGTTGGCGGCGAACCGCACCAGGCCGGCGCAGTCCTGCTGATACCAGCGCGGGCTCGGGCCCTGGGTCAATTGTTCCTGGGCGATGCGCACGAACCAGGCGCGGAACACCTGGGATTGCTGCACGTCGAGTGGCGGCGCCTCAGTGGCAAATACCCGACTGCCCAGCAGCATCGCCAGCAGACCAAGGCCTCGGATAAGTGCTGTCACAGGGCTTTCCATTCCAGCGGCAGCCATTGCCAGTGACCGTCGGGCTCGCTGCCTTCGGGCAAGGTCAGGGCATATTTGCCATAGCCGCCGAGCTTGCGCAGTTTCGGGATCAGGTAGGTTTGCGCGGCGTTGTAGAACACCGGTTCCATGTCCTGCGGCAGGCTGTCGAGGGTTTCCTGTTGCATCAGTTGCGCCATGGAGTCCGGGCCGAAATAGATCGGCATCAGCAAGTCTTTGGGTACGACGTCTGCCATCGGCGGAAAGCGTTTGTCGAGGGTGCCGAGGGCCTTATCCAGCAGCTTGTCGTCGAGGGAGAACAGCAGCGTCGAACCGTGGCGCGCCAGGCTCACGCGCATGAATGCCTTGCCGGTGATCGCGTCTGGTTGCTCGGCATCCCCGGCTTTATAGGGGCCGAAGTTGGAGCTGACCTGGCGCTGCCACTGATGGGTCTGGCCTTCCTGTTTCTCGACCACCGGGAACGCGTGCTTTTCGACCTTGCCTTCGTAAGCGCCGACCATCGAGCCGAACAGGTTGCCCAGATCACCGTCGAGCTTTGCGCTGTCGTCGTCGTTGAGGCTGGCTACCAACAATGGCGTAAAGAGCCGCGAATCAGCATACCAGCACAGGCCGGCGGCACCCGCCATGTGCTCGGTCAGCGCCTGGGCCACCGCTTCTTCTGCACCGAGTTTTACCAGCAGCGGTTGCTGTTGTTCGGCGGCCAGCGGTAAGGCCACACAAGCGCTGGCGCCCATGGGCATGGCTTGCCAGATCGGCTTGAAGTCGAAGTCCGGCTGGTTTTCCAGCTCATCCATGGCGAGAAAGCTGTGCCAG
>DQGF01000341.1:0-894 GCA_003525045.1 Pseudomonas sp.
CATTCGCGAGCAGGCTCGCTCCCACAAGGGAAGCGCGGTGCTTCGGAGTCAGTAGTGATACCACTTCACCTCAAGCATCACTTCGTTCTCGGGTGAGGCCAGGTGGCTGAATTCGCGCTGGGCACTCAGACGAAGCCCGAGATTGCGCGACAATTCCCACTGCTGATTCAGGCTCAGGCTACGGCGCACTTCACCATTGGTGAAGAAGTCGCCCTTGGCCTCCAGGCTGAAGTTGCCCAGCGGGTTTTTCCACAGCAGGCCGCTGTTGAAGCCTGCCGCCGGGGCAATGAAGCCGGCGAAGTCATTATTGTGCTCCACGCGCACGGTGCCCAAGGCGAAACCGAGCATGTCGTCGCCCAGTTGCCAGGTACCACCGCCGCCACCGTTGACATGGCTCACCAACGTTTCGTCGTCATGCTTGCCCGGTACACGCTCCAGGCCGCCGGTGACCTGCCACGAGAGCGGTTGCAACAACTCATTGCGCGGAGTCAGGGAGCGGATGGTTGCCAGGTCCAGTTGCTGCAACTGCCACTGATTGCCTTCGTATTGGCGCAGTTTCATCTGCAGGATTTCAATCTGCGCACCAAGGGGGAAGCTCTCGGCGTTGTCGTTAAGGTCGTGATAAGCCATGCGTAGGCCGTATTCGCCGAAAGCCTTGTCGCCGCGAGTGCCGATACCCGCCTGCCAGGTGCGGGATTCATGGCCGTCTTCAGGCAGGCCGGGTTGCGGGATGTCCAGCTCCGGTGGCGGATTCTGGTTGATCGCCCGCAGCAGTTCGAAACTGCGTTGTGCCCGTTGCGGGTCGCGTTCCTGACCATTGGCGCGGTAGCGCTCCAGTCGGTACGCGGCATCGATGATCAGTGCCTGGCGGTCGCGGGCTTGAGCCTGGAACGC
>DQGF01000341.1:1195-8738 GCA_003525045.1 Pseudomonas sp.
CTTGAGCCTGGAACGCCGGGGTTTGCAATCGTTTCTGGTCGGCGCTGACGTTCAGCACCCACTGCTGTTCTTCATCGGTCAGCGGTTCGGCGCGGCTCAGCAATTCACGCTCCCGTGACGGACGATACTCGATGGATTGCACCAGCCCGGCTTCCTTCACCGCTTTCACGGTGTCGGTAGGAATCGCTGTCAGCGGGAATTGCTCGGTCAGTCGCAGACTCGGGCGGGCGACTTGTAGCAGTTCCAGCAGGCGATAGGAGCAGTTTTCGTCGAAGAAGAAATAGTCGAACTGGATCTGCTTCAGTTCCCAGACATGCTCGACCATGCGCTCGGTTTCTTGTTGAGTCAGGTTCAGCCGGTATTCCCATAGGTCACGATTTTCGAGACTGCGGTACTCCGAGAGTTTTTCCTGATAAGGCACCAGCGCAAACAGGCCCGGATAGCCACCCATCAAGCCTTTCCAGGCATACAGGATGCTGTTGTCCGAACCTTCGATGTACGCGCCGAAGTTGATCGCGTAACTGAGCAGGGCGGTCTGATCGCGCTGCACATCAGCCTGATCGATGCGCAGCAGGGTGTGGCCGAACATCGATGAGGGGCTGTTCAGATAGGCCGCCGGGAAAATCATCACCGCGCTGTGGGGCGAGACATCCTTGAACCATTGCTTGAATTCGCTGCAGTCCGGCGTTGGCAGATCGCTCAGATCGAGCTGCGCCTTCAGCCAGCGGGTACGGGCGGGATAGACGCACTGGGCATGCTGTTCGCCGGCACTCGCGGGGGCGTACAGCGCTTGGACTGTCGCGGTGAGCTCACGCTCGGGATGTTCATTGCCGTCGGGGGCCAGGAAGAATTTTTTGTCACTGACATAGCTGCGCCAGCCGCCGAGCTTGGCGGTTTCGTAGTGGCCCAGGGAAATCCAGAAAGGGTCGTTGGCCAGCTGCTGCAAACGTTGATTGTCGATGTGTGGCGCGGCGGACAGCGGGGCACAGACACAGAGCGCCAGCCAGGCAAGGCGTTTGAGCATAGTGGGCAACTTAGAATTCGAGAATAAAGACCCAAGGCGGGGCAAGGTCCAAAAAACAAAAACCGCTCCCCGAAAGGAGCGGGCGGTTCGAGCTTAAGCTTGAGTGGCGTACTTGACCAGACGAGGATCGTTTTTCAGAACGGCCAGAGTGTTGGTATGCACATCTTCAGCGGTTACGTCAGCCTTGCTGAAGATCTGCTGGAAGTGCTCGTGAGTCACAGCGGCGAAGTGCGCACGGTCTTCCGGCGCCACGCCCAGTACCACGGCGTAAGTGGTCAGCGCTTCGCCCTGACCTTTAGCCATGTCTTCGGACAGCTCGTTCATCATGCCATTCATGGCCAGCCAGGATTTGCCGCCATAGGTCAGCGACGCATTAGTCGAGCAACCGTTGGTACCAGAGGTCATACCGAAGGTAGCGTTGCCGGAAGTGCCGTTGGTGGTGGATGCCAGGAAGTGAGCCGGGGTGCCACGCTGACCTTCGAACAGCATGTTGCCCCAACCGCAATCCGGGCCGCCTGGCGCCTGAGCCATGGCGTTGATGGATACAGCGGTGAAGAGAGTACCGAGAAGAATCCGTTTCATAGCTATGTTCTCTTTATGTGCATACCAATGGACAGGGTCTGGCCCGATCTGGCGCCAGTGGGCCGGTTATTGTTCCAGCCGCGCAGTTTGGAGTTTAGGCACGATCCGGGGGTTCCGTGATTTTTTGCAAAACATTCCAGTGAAAACATTGATTTGGACCCGGCCTGCCTGAAGATGTCAGTTTGGCTATGCTTTGGCTTGAGGCGCGCCTTGCAAGAGAGCCATGGGCAGCGCCAGAATGCCGCTATCTGCCCCGCCCTGATGTAAGGAAGCCCGATGCCTGATCCTGTTGCTGCCAGCTTGCGTCTAGCGCCCGAAGCGCTGACCCGTCCGTTTTCCGCTGAACAGTTCAGCTTCTCTACCACCAATGATCTGGAGCCCTTCCGCGGTGTGCTTGGCCAGGAACGTGCGGTCGAAGCCTTGCAGTTCGGTGTGGCCATGCCCCGCCCCGGTTACAACGTATTCGTCATGGGCGAGCCCGGCACTGGCCGGTTTTCGTTCGTCAAACGCTACCTGAGGGCCGAAGGCAAACGCCTGCAGACCCCGGCGGACTGGGTCTACGTCAACAACTTCGAGGATCCTCGCGAGCCTCGCGCCCTGGAATTGCCCTCAGGTACCGCCGGTGCCTTCATCGATGACATCAACGGCCTGATCGATAACCTGCTGGCGACTTTTCCGGCCGTGTTCGAGCACCCGTCGTACCAGCAGAAGAAGAGCGCCATCGACCGCGCCTTCAATCAGCGCTATGACAAGGCATTGGACGTGATCGAGCGCCTGGCGCTGGAGAAAGACGTCGCGCTGTACCGCGACAGCAGCAACATCGCCTTCACCCCGATGTTTGAAGGCAAGGCCGTGGACGAAGCGGAATTCGCCCAGTTGCCGGAAGCCGATCGCGACCGTTTCCACGACGACATTTCGTGGCTGGAAGAGCGGCTGAACGAAGAACTCGCCAGCCTGCCGCAGTGGAAGCGCGAGTCGAGCAATCAACTGCGTCAGCTCAACGAAGAAACCATCACCCTGGCCTTGCAGCCACTGCTCGCGCCACTGTCGGAAAAGTACGCGGAAAA
Source organism: Pseudomonas sp. (assembly GCA_003525045.1). Classification (GTDB taxonomy): domain Bacteria; phylum Pseudomonadota; class Gammaproteobacteria; order Pseudomonadales; family Pseudomonadaceae; genus Aquipseudomonas. Next base: position 3,869 of record DQGF01000341.1, read on the forward strand.
CGCCGGTGTCTGCGGCTACCTGCAAGCGATGCAGGTGTACCTGCTCAAGACCGTGGTCGAGCAATTGGTGGATGACAGCAAGCCTGACGCCGTCGCGCGCAAGCTGCTGGAGGAGCAGTACGCGCCGAGCCTGGTGGTCGGTCATCCGGCCAGCGGCGGTGCGCCGGTGGTGTTCGAACCGCACCCGACTTACGAAAATCTGTTCGGTCGGATCGAGTACACCACCGATCAGGGCGCGTTGTACACGACCTATCGACAGCTGCGACCGGGTGCCTTTCACCGGGCCAACGGCGGCTTCCTGATTCTTGAAGCGGAAAAAATGCTCAGCGAGCCGTTCGTGTGGGATGCGCTCAAACGCGCCCTGCAATCGCGCAAATTGAAAATGGAATCGCCGCTGGGCGAGATGGGTCGTTTCGCCACCGTGACCCTGACACCGCAACACATTCCGTTGCAGGTCAAAGTCATCATCATTGGCGCCCGTCAGCTGTACTACACGCTGCAAGACCTCGATCCGGACTTCCAGGAGATGTTCCGCGTCCTGGTGGATTTCGACGAAGACATCCCGATGGTCGACGAGAGCCTGGAGCAGTTCGCCCAATTGCTGAAAACCCGCACCTCCGAAGAAGGGATGGCGCCGCTGACCGCCGATGCGGTAGCGCGTCTGGCGACTTATAGCGCGCGCCTGGCCGAACACCAGGGGCGGTTGTCGGCAAGGATCGGTGATCTGTTCCAACTGGTCAGCGAGGCGGATTTCATTCGCAACCTGGCGGCCGACGAAATGACCGACGCCGGGCACATCGAACGTGCGCTCAAGGCCAAGGCCACCCGCACCGGGCGCGTTTCGGCGCGGATTCTCGATGATATGCTGGCCGGAATCATCCTGATCGACACGGACGGTGCGGCCGTTGGCAAGTGCAACGGGCTGACGGTACTGGAAGTGGGCGACTCGGCCTTCGGTGTGCCGGCGCGGATTTCCGCCACGGTCTATCCGGGTGGCAGCGGCATCGTCGACATCGAGCGCGAGGTCAACCTCGGCCAGCCGATTCACTCCAAAGGCGTGATGATCCTCACCGGGTATCTGGGCAGCCGTTACGCCCAGGAATTCCCCCTGGCGATTTCCGCGAGCATCGCCCTGGAGCAGTCCTACGGCTACGTCGACGGTGACAGTGCGTCGCTGGGCGAGGCCTGCACCCTGATCTCGGCCTTGTCGAAAACTCCGCTCAAGCAGTGCTTTGCGATCACCGGCTCGATCAACCAGTTCGGTGAAGTGCAGGCGGTGGGCGGGGTCAACGAGAAAATCGAAGGCTTCTTCCGACTCTGCGAAGCCCGCGGGCTGACCGGTGAGCAAGGGGCGATCATTCCGCAGGCGAACGTCGCCACGTTGATGCTCGACGAGAAGGTACTGGCCGCGGTGCGCGCGGGGCAGTTCCATGTGTATGCGGTACGCCAGGCTGACGAGGCGCTGAGCCTGTTGGTTGGTGAACCGGCAGGTGCGCCGGATGAGAATGGCGAATTCCCTGAAGGCAGCGTCAACGCGCGGGTAGTGGAGCGCTTGCGGGTTATCGCGGAAATGATCAGCGACGAAGACCTCAAGGAGGCTGAGAAGGAAGCTGCGCAGGAAGCCCTGGTCGAAGCCAAACCGGCCTGACATAGAGCCCCTGTAGGAGCGAGGCTTGCCCGCGAAGAACGATAGCGCGGTTAAACAGGAAAACCTCGTCGCGGCCTTCGCGGGCAAGCCTCGCTCCTACAGGTGCCATCAGCCTGACGTCAATATTCACACAATGACCATTCGGCGCCTTCTGGTCTTACTTGACGTGCTAGTCAGACTTTTCTTCTATGATCAGCTCAGGGATATCGACAGTAATCACTGGATCGAGACAGCCTTCCCGTGGGGGCTGAATACCGGATCTACCGAGGGTCGCCGCCATGTCGCGCAACCTCTGCCTCACCCGTCAATGCCTGGGTCTTGTGACCCGTATCGAGTGTGCCATCCGCCCATTGGCGGGGGATACGGGCATGTGGACCTTACTTTTTGCCGCCGGAATGGCCGGCGAACAACCTTCGGCCATCAAAGCCCAGGGGCCGTTTCATGGCCCCTTCGTAGCTGAATCAATCCTCGACACCATTGTTGAAAGCCTGACCCTGCATGGCTATGAGCTCGCCGATGACCCACAAATCTGGTGCCTGCACCTGCAAGCCCAACTGCGGGAAATCAATGGTGGCCGTTCGCGCAATCCCGGCTTCGAGTTCAGGCCCGACCACTGAGTGGGCTATTGGGCAAGGCTGGACGTGTCAGCCTTGTCGAGTTTGACCTCGAACCCGTATTGCACGGTGGCGAGGTCAGTGCGCTGGTAGGTTTCCAGTTGGCTGGGCTGGCCGTAGAAGTAATGCACCGCGAATATCGGCGGGCCTTCTGCGCTCGCATCGTGACTGACCGACAGTATTTCCTTCAGATAATGGCCACTGTCGTCCTTGGCGAAAAAACGCCAGTCCTGGGCGGGAAACGATTTCGCGTCAACCACCAGCGCGTTGCCTTTGATTTCCAGTCCTTTGGGTAGTTGGTGAGCATCGATGGTGTTCTTGTCGACGGTGGCCATGAACAGCGGAAAGGAGCCGACCGCGTAGGCCGGTGTTTCCGGAAACAGGTTCAGATCATAGGTGATAGTGCCGCGCTGGGGATCGACCTGGTACGCCTGCGGCGGCAGTTCGATCGGCTCGGCACGTTTGCCACTACTGTCTTCGGTAAAGAAAGTGACCGGACTATTGCTGGCGTTCAACGCGGTGCCGAGCAGTTCATCATTGAAGCTTCTGGGATGATCGAACTCGATGCGTGCAGCGCTTGGATCATCGACTGACTGACTGATGCTGACACTCTTTTTCAGTTGTTCCTCGCCTAGCGTCGCACCCTTGAGCCAGGTCGGGGCCTGGTCGTCATACACCACCACCGGCAACTTCAGTGGCGCGATGGTTTTTGCCGTGGTGTGCTGGTCGAAGCGGCGTACCGGCAAGTTCAGGTCCTTACGGGTCACTGTGGCAGCGGAAAAATCCAGTACGCTGACTTCGAGCGTCTCGATCGGCCCGTTGAAGTACACCTTGGAGTAATGGTGATTCTGTTGTTGCTCAAAGGTGCGTTGCTCTTCATCGAGCTGTTTTTCGAAAGTCTCGCTCCAGGTCTTCTGCTGTTGCATATTCACCAGTTGCTTTTGATAGAAGGCGATTTGTGCAGCAGTTTCATTGATCGAGCCTGACCGCGAGAGAAAGTGCCCGGTGCTGTCTGTGGCCTGGACGATCAACGGGTTCAGCGCTGTATCGCTGAGCTCGGCGGCCAGTGGTGCGCTATTGATGAATTCGATTTCGGCATAGTTCTTTTCCAGCTTCAGCAGGGTGACGCTGACGTTGTCGTTGGTACGGGTCTGGCCAACGTCCTTTTTCGTCAGGTCGAAGCTGTAGAGCCGGCGCGGCGCGATCACTTCCACCTTGCCCTGCAGGCTCACCGGTTGTGGCTGGTTCTTGTTTTCGACGTCCAGGCCATCGATGAAGGGGTAGGTCACCGTCAAGTCATCGGGGTTGGTCAGGTTGGAGCTCGACGGACTCAGTTGAATCCCGGGATCGGTTTCCGACCATTCCGGCTGGAACGGGATGACACGTTTGTTGCTCAGGGTCACCGACTGCCATTCCAGGCCATGGGGAAAGAGAAACGCGTCGGGAATGTCGAAGTTGAAGGGAAACACCGGTTCCAGGTCGGTCAGGTAGTCGGAGCTGGAATCTTTGTGCAGCACGAACAGGCCGTTGATGTAGGTGTCGACCAAGGCCTGTGGCGTGGGGTAGTGCTTGAGTACGGCGAGGACGTCTGCGCCGTATTCGGTTTCCACTGGTTTGCTCTCGAGTTTGAGTTGCGCACGTTCGAGCAACAACAGTGACCCGCCGAGTTCGGCCACGGCATTCTTGAGTTTCGGATCCTGAATCGCATCCAGAGACTTCTCGAACTGCGCCGTCTTTTCCTCGAGGCTGACCTGGCGTTTTTCATCACTGGGTGAGCAGCCGCTCATCAGCAGAGCCAGGCAAATTCCGGCGCTCGTTAAAGGCAATCGCACTTCCATTTTTCCCGTCTTCCTGTCCGATGTCGCTAAACTGTCAATGGTTTGGACACTAGCAGAAAAACCTTGTCACACACGCGCAGGTTACGGATTTTTCGGTTGTTTCTGGGTGTAACGGGTGGCTGGTATACTCGCGGCCATTCCCAGCCCACGTGTGAGATTCAATGGAACGCTTTATCGAAAATGCAATGTATACCTCCCGCTGGCTGCTGGCGCCGATCTACTTCGGCCTGTCCCTGGGACTGCTGGCCCTGGCGTTGAAATTCTTCCAGGAAGTGTTCCACGTCATCCCTAACGTGTTCTCGATGGCCGAATCGGACCTTATTCTGGTGCTGCTGTCATTGATCGATATGGCGCTGGTTGGCGGCTTGCTGGTGATGGTGATGATTTCCGGGTACGAAAACTTCGTTTCCCAGCTGGATATCGACGACCACAAGGAGAAGCTCAACTGGCTGGGCACCATGGATTCTTCTTCGTTGAAGATGAAGGTGGCGGCCTCCATCGTAGCGATTTCCTCAATCCACCTGCTGCGGATCTTCATGGATGCCAAGAACGTCGATCCCGAGCACTTGAAGTGGTACGTGATCATTCACATGACCTTCGTGGTGTCAGCGTTTGCCATGGGCTACCTGGATAAACTGACCAAGCACTGATTCACAACCCCTGATCACATTAACCCTGCACATCCCCCTGTAGGAGCGAGGCTTGCCCGCGAAGAGGCCGTGTCAGACGACATGAGTGTTGCCTGACACGCCGCCTTCGCGGGCAAGCCT
>DQGF01000341.1:9100-10014 GCA_003525045.1 Pseudomonas sp.
GTGGCTTGTGCTTTGATGCGCCGAAGCCTATGCCTGTAGGAACCCTGGCTCGTCACTGTGTGAGGTGAGTTCATGAATCTGCAAGAACTGAATGCTTATGCCATCGCGGGGAAGGTCGATGAGCTGAATCTGATCTCATTGGAAGGTGGGATCTATCTGCTGGAGGCGCGGATGCATGGCGCGGCGTATCCCCTGAGCGATGCCCGCGGCAAGGCGTTTCATCTGCGCTCGGTCGAGCATGCCCGGGAAGTGCTTCACGCCTTTCCCAGCTTGCCGTTCAACCTTGTGCATACCTCGGTTCATGACGAAATGTGCGGGCTCGGTGCCAGTTCGGAAGAAAGCCTGAAGGTGCCGATCGCCTTCCGTACTGCGTGGCCGCACTGACGCCCCTGATCAACGCGATGGCATCTGTGCTAGTCTGCTGGCCCTTTTGGTTCCGGGCGCCCTCCGGGACGCGCTGTGCACGCACGGCAAGTTCCCTGGCCGTCCGCACAGCGGAGCAGTGTCATGTCCGAAGTAAATCTGTCCACCGACGAAACCCGCGTCAGCTACGGCATTGGCCGTCAGTTGGGCGACCAACTGCGCGACAACCCGCCACCGGGCGTCAGCCTGGACGCGATCCTGGCCGGTCTGACCGACGCATTCGCCGGTAAGCCAAGCCGCGTGGATCAGGAAGAAATGTCCGCGAGCTTCAAAGTCATCCGCGAAATCATGCAAGCCGAAGCGGCAGCCAAGGCTGAAGCGGCAGCTGGCGAAGGCCTGGCCTTCATGGCTGATAACGCCAAGCGTGATGGCATCACCACCCTGGCTTCCGGCCTGCAATTCGAAGTGCTGACTCAGGGTGAAGGCGCCAAGCCAACCCGTGAAGATCAAGTGCGTACTCACTACCACGGCACTCTGATCGATGGCACTGT
>DQGF01000341.1:10253-11323 GCA_003525045.1 Pseudomonas sp.
CAAGGCGAAGGCGCCAAGCCGAGCCGTGAAGATCAAGTGCGCACTCACTACCACGGCACCCTGATCGACGGCACTGTCTTCGACAGCTCGTACGAGCGCGGCCAGCCTGCAGAATTCCCGGTTGGCGGCGTGATCGCTGGCTGGACCGAAGCCCTGCAACTGATGAATGCCGGTAGCAAATGGCGCCTGTACGTGCCGAGCGAGCTGGCTTACGGCGCTCAAGGCGTTGGCAGCATTCCGCCGCACAGCGTACTGGTGTTTGACGTCGAGCTGCTGGACGTACTGTAAACACATGATCCTGTAGGAGCGAAGCTTGCTCGCGATGCTGGCGACTCGGTTCAACTCATAGACCGAGTTGATGCCTTCGCGGGCAAGCCTCGCTCCTACAAGGGTTTTCGGTGTTTCTCATATTTCGATCTTGTGGTTCAGTTCACTGGTCGGGCGCAACGCCCGGGCATAGCAGAATAGAAACAGATTGCGCACCAGTTCCTTGAGTACCACTGGCTCGCTGGAACTCAAGCCGTTGACGTCCAGATCACCCTGATCCTGCAGCTCGTTCAAGGCTTCTTCTTCAAGCACTGCACACACTTCTCCGGTTTCCCGATGCAAAATCCTGAGGTAAGGGTGAGGGCGGTCCAGCCAGGCGTCGATCAAATAAGTCATGATTCTCATCTCCATTGAAAGGTTTCAATGAGAATAATTATTATTCACCAAATAGCAAGGGCCTATTGGCCGTTTGTGCTTTTTTCCCGGTAAAGATTGCTTAAGGTCAAAGCAGGTGGCGTACGGCTATTGCGAAGGTTACTTCGTGGGGCGAAGCGCCATCCCACGCAAGGCGCGGGATGGGAGTGCAGCAGGATCAGACTTTTCTGACGAATTCGGATTTGAGCTTCATCGGGCCAATGCCGTCGATCTTGCAGTCGATGTCGTGATCGCCATCGCACAGGCGGATGTTCTTGACCTTGGTGCCGACCTTGACCACCAGCGACGTGCCTTTGACCTTGAGGTCCTTGATCACGGTGATGGTGTCGCCGTCCTGCAGGACATTGCCGACCGAATCCTTTTTCACG
>DQGF01000341.1:11584-11706 GCA_003525045.1 Pseudomonas sp.
GCGTCCTGCAGGACATTGCCGACTGAATCCTTTTTCACGGTGTCATCGGACGCTGCTTCCACTTCGCCACCCGCGGACCACTCGTGGGCGCACTCGGGGCAGATCAGCTGGGCGCCGTCTTC
>DQGF01000340.1:0-255 GCA_003525045.1 Pseudomonas sp.
CTAGGCCACTAGACGAAGGGGACGCAAAACCTTCTATACAACTGATCAGTGCTGAGAGCTGATCGATTCAAGGCCGGTGTGGCCAGACCTTGAACTGTAAAATTGGTGGAGCTAAGCGGGATCGAACCGCTGACCTCCTGCATGCCATGCAGGCGCTCTCCCAGCTGAGCTATAGCCCCGGATTTTTCGCCTCGCGGCGGAGCGACATCTTGCAACATCGCTTCTGTAAAACTGGCGTCCCCTAGGGGACTCGAA
>DQGF01000340.1:605-3732 GCA_003525045.1 Pseudomonas sp.
CCACTAGACGAAGGGGACGCAAACCCTTCTTACAACAGATCAACGCTGAGTGTTGATCGCTTCAAGGCCGGTGTGGCCAGACCTCGAAGTGTAAATTGGTGGAGCTAGACGGGATCGAACCGTCGACCTCTTGCATGCCATGCAAGCGCTCTCCCAGCTGAGCTATAGCCCCTCATCGCTGAGGACGGGGCGAATCTTAATGGCGCATCGGAAGGCTGTCAAACTTATTTTGCAAATATTTCAAAGTTTTTTGCCGTCATAACAATCACTTACCGCCCTTCCCCCGGAAAACCGGGGGGTGAGTGCCGAAAATCAGGATCAATCGATCTCAGCTTGCGGCAGCCTTGCGGGTTGACCCGGAGAATGTAGGAGCGAGCTTGCTCCGGGCGGCGCTCCGACGAAGAACTCGCAGGCACCGCGTTCATCCTGGATGCACGCGTTATCGTTAACGTCCTTCGCGAGCAAGCTCGCTCCTACAAGGTCAAACGCGGTCAGGCGATATTGCCCAGGAGTTTTTCCCATTCCTTGTTTTCTTTCTTCGACACGCCACCGAGTAAATCGATGGCCTGGCGCAGACGGAAACGGGTCAGGTCGGGACCGAGGATTTCCATCGCATCGAGCACCGATACCGAACTCGCCTGACCGGTGATCGCGGCGAACATCAGTGGCATGGCATCACGCAACTTCAGTTCCAGGGATTCGACCACCGCCTGAATCGTCGCGGTGATGCTGTCCTTCTCCCACTGACGCAGGCTTTCGAGTTTCCACAGGATCAACTGCATCAACTGGCGAACCTGATCGCCCGAGAGCTTTTTCGATTCGAACAGCTTGGCGTCCGGGTTGACGCCACCGGCGAAGAAGAAGCCGGCCAGCGGTGCGACCTGGCTGAAGGTTTCAACCCGCCCCTGCACGTGCGGCGCGATCTTCATCATGTATTCCGGGTTCAGCGCCCATGTTTGCAGGCGCGAAGCGAACTCTTCCACCGGCAGGTCACGCAGCCACTGGCCGTTGAGCCAGGACAGCTTCTCGATGTCGAAAATCGGCCCACCGAGGGAAACGCGTTTCAGGTCGAAGTGGTCGACCATTTCCTGCAGCGAGAACTTCTCGCGCTCGTCCGGCATCGACCAGCCCATGCGGCCGAGGTAGTTGAGCATCGCTTCGGGCATGAAGCCCATGCGCTCGTAGAACGTCACCGAGGTCGGGTTCTTGCGCTTGGACAGCTTGCTCTTGTCCGGGTTACGCAGCAGCGGCATGTAGCACAGCTCCGGTTGTTCCCAGCCGAAGTATTCGTACAGCAGAATCAGTTTCGGTGCCGATGGCAGCCATTCTTCGCCGCGCAGGACGTGGGTGATGCCCATCAGGTGGTCGTCGACCACGTTGGCCAGGAAGTACGTCGGCAGGCCGTCGGTCTTCATCAGCACTTGCATGTCCATGCGATCCCACGGGATCTCGACGTCGCCACGCAGCATGTCCGGCACCACGCAGACGCCTTCGCTCGGCACTTTCATGCGGATCACGTGCGGCTCGCCAGCGGCCAGGCGACGCGCAACTTCTTCCTTCGAAAGCAACAGCGCACGACCGTCGTAACGCGGGGTTTCGCCGCGAGCCATTTGCTCGGCGCGCATCTGGTCCAGCTCTTCAGCGGTGCAGAAGCACGGGAAGGCGTGGCCCATTTCGACCAACTGCTGGCAGTACTTCTGATAGATGTCGCCACGCTCGCTCTGCCGGTAAGGACCGTGCGGGCCGCCAACGTCCGGGCCTTCGCTCCAGTCGATGCCCAGCCAGCGCAGGGCGTCGAAAATCTGCTGTTCGGACTCGCGGGTCGAACGCAATTGATCGGTGTCCTCGATCCGCAGGATGAACTCACCGCCATGCTGCTTGGCAAAGCAGTAGTTGAACAAAGCGATGTAAGCGGTACCTACGTGGGGATCCCCGGTAGGCGATGGCGCGATGCGAGTGCGGACGGTGGTCATGGCATGTCTCGAAAAGAATAAAAAGCGAAGATCCAACAAGGCGCGAATGGTAACAGGCGTAGCCCGCCCGGCTCCAGTCAGCAGGGCATTTAAGCCAAGGTTGCGTCTACAACGCGCGTATGCGGCGGTGAATGGCCGAATATCAGCCATTGGCATTTACCGTTTATCGGCTGTATGCCAGATTCGGCTGCTGATAACTTCCCTTACAATTTCTCGACTACAGTCTGCCCCATGCCAGCCCAACTCAAGCGTCGCCTGTTCAGTTTCCTGTTGATCGTCCTGCTGGTGGCCGCAGGCTTTTTTGCCCACTGGTTCTTCAAGGGACGGTTTTATGAGAGCACCGACAACGCTTATGTCCAGGGCGAGATCACCCGAGTCTCGAGCCAGCTGGGCGCGCGTATCGACCAGGTGCTGGTGCAGGACAACCAGCACGTCGAGAAAGGCCAGCTGCTGATCAAGCTTGAAGGCGATGATTTCCACCTCGCCGTCGACCGCGCCAACGCCACCCTCGCCACCCGCCAGGCCGAACGCCTGCAAGCCCAGAGCAAACTCACTCAGCAAGCCAGCCTGATCGCCGCCAGCGATGCGCAAGTCGCGTCCAGCCAGGCCAGCCTCGGTCGTTCGCAGATCGATTTGTCTCGCGCACAGACGCTGCGCAAACCCGGCTATGTCTCGGAAGAACGGGTGACTACCCTCTCTGCTGACAACCACATCGCCCGCTCGCAAGTGACCAAGGCCCAGGCGGACGCACAAAGCCAGCGCCAGCAAGTCAATTCCCTGAGCGCCGAGATCAAGCGTCTCGATGCCATGATCGCCAACGCGAAAACCGATCTGGCCCAGGCCGAACTGAACCTGACCCGCAGCGACATCCACGCCCCCATCAGCGGCCTGATTGGCCAGCGTGCCGCACGCAACGGCCAATACATCCAGGCCGGCGCCTATTTGCTGTCGATCGTGCCGGACCAGGACATCTGGATTCAGGCCAATTTCAAGGAAACGCAGATCGGCCACATGCAGCCCGGCCAGCAAGCCGAACTGACCTTCGACGCCTACAGCGATACCCCGATCGAAGCCCGGGTCGACAGCCTGTTCGCCGCTTCGGGCGCGCAGTTCAGTCTATTGCCGCCGGACAATGCCACCGGCAACTTCACCAA
>DQGF01000340.1:4096-4257 GCA_003525045.1 Pseudomonas sp.
CCCGCTGCAGGGCAAGATTCGCCCGGGCATGTCAGTCACCGCCAAAGTGAACATCAAAGACACCCCTGACGATGGCCGGTGACCCACTGATCCGCCCGGTCGGCGAACCGACCCGGCGGGACTGGATCGCCGTGATGAGCGTGATGCTTGGCGCCTTCATG
>DQGF01000340.1:4541-4686 GCA_003525045.1 Pseudomonas sp.
CCGGCATGCTCGGCGCCTTCATGGCCGTGCTCGACATCCAGATCACCAACTCGTCGCTCAAGGACATTCAGGGCGCGTTGTCGGCGACCCTGGAAGAAGGCTCGTGGATTTCCACTTCGTACCTGGTGGCGGAAATCATCATGAT
>DQGF01000340.1:4970-5161 GCA_003525045.1 Pseudomonas sp.
CTGGTGGCGGAAATCATCATGATCCCGCTGACCGCATGGCTGGTGCAGTTGCTCTCGGCGCGACGGCTGGCGGTGTGGGTGTCCCTCGGGTTTCTCGGCGCGTCCCTGCTGTGTTCCATGGCGTGGAGCCTGGAAAGCATGATCGTCTTTCGTGCGCTACAAGGCTTTACCGGCGGCGCGCTGATCCCGCT
>DQGF01000340.1:5458-5604 GCA_003525045.1 Pseudomonas sp.
ACCGGCGGCGCGCTGATCCCGCTGGCGTTCACCCTAACGCTGATCAAACTGCCCGAACACCATCGCGCCAAAGGCATGGCCATGTTCGCCATGACCGCGACCTTCGCGCCCTCCATTGGCCCGACGCTGGGCGGCTGGCTGACCGA
>DQGF01000340.1:5893-6078 GCA_003525045.1 Pseudomonas sp.
ACGCTGGGCGGCTGGCTGACCGAGAACTGGGGCTGGGAATACATCTTCTACATCAACATACCGCCGGGCCTGCTCATGATCGCCGGCCTGATGTATGGCCTGGAGAAAAAAGAAGCCCACTGGGAGCTGCTGAAAAGCACCGACTACATGGGCATTCTCACCCTGGGTGTCGGCCTCGGTTGTTT
>DQGF01000213.1 GCA_003525045.1 Pseudomonas sp.
AGCGGGCTTGCTCGCGAAAGCGCCCGCCCAGGCAACAATTCCTTTGAGACAAACACTCAATCCGGAATCGGCAGATTCAAACTCTCCTTCACCTCTTCCATCACGATATAGCTCTTGGATTCGCGCACATGGGGCAGCTTGAGCAAAATATCGCCCAGCAACTTGCGGTACGAAGCCATCTCGGAAATCCGCGCCTTCACCAAATAGTCGAAATCCCCTGACACCAAATGACATTCCAATACGTGGGGCAGTTTCAGCACCGCGCGTCGGAACTCTTCGAAAGTATCGCCGGATTTGTAGTCGAGACTGATCTCGACGAACACCAGCAGACTGCCCTTCAGATGCTGCGGATTGAGCCGGGCGTTGTAGCCCATGATGATGCCTTCGCGCTCCAGCCGTCGGACTCGCTCGGTGCAGGGCGTGGTCGAGAGCCCGACCTTTTCTCCAAGCTCGGTGAAGGAAATACGCCCGTCCGTTTGCAGGATCCGCAGGATGTTGCGGTCGATCTTGTCCAGCTCACGTTTGGTCTGAGTGTTGGTACGCATAGGGGATGCGCCTCCGTGAAAACGGTTTTTACCGAGAATTGTCGCCAAATATAGGCACTTATATAGTGAAAAGCACTGGCTAATCTTTTTTAAACTGCCCACATCTTCGGTCTGAACAACAAACGTCAGCGGTAAGCCGCGATGAGGGATATGAAAATGCGCGTTATGGTCTTGGGTAGCGGCGTCATCGGTACCACCAGTGCTTATTATCTGGCCCGTGCCGGGTTTGAAGTGGTGGTGGTGGACCGTCAGCCGGCCGCTGCCATGGAGACCAGTTTCGCCAACGCCGGGCAGGTGTCGCCGGGTTATGCCTCGCCGTGGGCCGCACCCGGTGTGCCGCTCAAGGCCATCAAGTGGCTGTTGCAACGCCACGCGCCACTGGCAATCAAGGCCACCGCCGACATTGATCAATACCTGTGGATGGCGCAGATGTTGCGCAACTGTACCGCCAGCCGCTATGCGGTGAACAAGGAACGTATGGTCCGTCTGTCCGAGTACAGCCGTGACTGCCTCGACGAATTGCGCGCGGAAACCGGTATTGCCTATGAAGGCCGCAGCCTCGGTACCACACAACTGTTCCGCACCCAGGCTCAGCTCGACGGCGCCGCGAAAGACATCGCCGTGCTGAAAGAGTCCGGCGTGCCGTTCGAGCTGCTCGACCGCGCCGGCATTGCCCGGGTTGAACCGGCCCTGGCCGGGGTCACTGATATCCTCAGCGGCGCCCTGCGCCTGCCGAACGACCAGACCGGCGACTGCCAGATCTTCACCTCCCGCTTGGCCGAAATGGCGGTGAAACTGGGTGTGGAATTCCGTTTCGGCCAGGACATCCAGCGCCTCGACTTCGCCGGCGAGCGCATCAACGGCGTGTGGATCGACGGCAAGCTGGAAACCGCCGACCGTTACGTGTTGGCCCTCGGCAGCTATTCGCCGCAACTGCTCAAGCCGCTGGGCATCCGCGCGCCGGTGTACCCGCTCAAGGGTTACTCCCTGACCGTGCCGATCACCAACCCGGCGATGGCCCCAACTTCGACGATTCTCGACGAGACCTACAAGGTCGCAATCACCCGTTTCGACAACCGCATCCGCGTTGGCGGCATGGCTGAAATAGCCGGTTTTGACCTGTCGCTGAACCCGCGTCGGCGCGAAACCCTGGAGATGATCGTCAATGACCTTTATCCTCAGGGCGGCGATCTCACCCAGGCAAGCTTTTGGACCGGTCTGCGTCCGACCACCCCGGACGGCACGCCGATCGTTGGCGCCACACCTTTCAAGAACCTGTTCCTGAATACTGGCCACGGCACCCTGGGTTGGACCATGGCCTGCGGCTCCGGTCGTTTGCTGGCTGACCTGATGGCGAAGAAAACGCCGCAAATCAGCGCCGAAGGTCTCGATATCTCTCGTTATGGCAACAAAACCCAGGAGTCCGCAAAACATGTCAATCCAGCGCCAGCTCACCAATGAGCGCATGAGCCAGATCGTAGTTCACAGCGGTACCGTGTATCTGGCAGGGCAGGTCGGCGACGATATGAACGCCGGGATTGAACAGCAGACCCGTGAAACACTCGCCAACATCGAGCGCTTGCTGGATCTGGCCGGGACCGACAAGAGTCGTTTGCTGTCGGTGACCATTTACTTGAAAGACATCGACGCACATTTCGAAGGCATGAACGCGGTGTGGGACAAGTGGCTGCCAAAAGGCGTCGCGCCGGCCCGTGCCACGGTTGAGTCGAAGCTGTGCGAACCGGAAATACTGGTGGAGCTGTCGGTTGTAGCCGCTCTGCCTTAAACCAGTCAGAAAGATCCCTCTCCCGGCGTTGTTGGCGGTATATGCCCTCAACCAGCGCCGGTTTTTCTTCCCATTGACCGACCAGAAGTCTGCCGCCATGCGTCCTGCCCGTGCCCTGATCGACCTTCAAGCCCTGCGTCACAACTACCAGATCGCCCGTGAAGTCACCGGGGCCAAAGCCCTCGCAGTGATCAAGGCCGATGCCTATGGCCATGGCGCGGTGCGTTGCGCCCAGGCGCTGGAAGCCGAGGCGGACGGATTTGCCGTGGCCTGCATTGAAGAAGCACTGGAGCTGCGCGCCGCTGGCATTCGCGCGCCGGTATTGCTGCTGGAAGGTTTTTTCGAAGCCGATGAGCTGTCGCTGATCGTCGAGCATGATTTCTGGTGCGTGGTGCATTCGCTGTGGCAGCTCGACGCCATCGAGAACGCTGCGCTGAGCAAGCCGATCACGGTCTGGCTCAAACTCGACTCGGGCATGCACCGGGTCGGTCTGCATCCAAAGGATTACCAGGCGGCCTATCAACGGCTACTGGCCTGCGGCAAGGTCGCGAAGATCGTGCTGATGAGCCACTTCGCCCGCGCCGATGAGCTGCACAGCCAATCCAGCGCCGAGCAGGTGGCCTTATTTGAAGCCGCGCGTCAGGGCTTGTCGGCCGAGATCAGCCTGCGCAACTCGCCGGCGGTGCTTGGCTGGCCGCAGATCCCGAGTGATTGGGTGCGTCCGGGCATCATGCTCTACGGTGCCACGCCCTTCGAAGAAGCCAACGCCGTGGCGTCACGTCTGCAACCGGTAATGACCCTCGAATCGAAAGTGATTTGCGTGCGTGAACTGCCGGCCGGCGAACCGATCGGTTACGGCGCCAAATTCATCACGCCCAAGCCCATGCGCGTCGGCGTGGTGGCCATGGGTTACGCCGATGGTTACCCGCGTCAGGCGCCGACCGGTACACCGGTGATGGTTGCCGGGCAGCGCAGCCAGTTGATCGGCCGGGTGTCGATGGACATGCTTTGCATCGATTTGACCGATGTGCCGCAAGCCGGTCTGGGTTCGACCGTGGAATTGTGGGGCAAAAATATCCTCGCCAGTGACGTGGCCAAGGCCGCTGACACGATTCCTTACCAGATCTTCTGCAACCTGCACCGGGTGCCGAAGCTCTATTCCGGGGCTTAGCCCAAGGCATTCCGGACCGAAAGTCGCCTCGCCGAACAGGATTCAGGCCCAAGTGTTGTAAATACTGAACGCTGTCGCCATGATAACGCTCAATATTCCAACAACCTGAATCTTGGAGGCGCAAGCTTGGACGTCGGTGAACGACTGCAATCCATCCGTAAGCTCAAAGGCCTTTCCCAGCGTGAACTCGCCAAAAGGGCGGGCGTCACCAACAGCACTATTTCGATGATCGAGAAGAACAGCGTCAGCCCCTCGATCAGTTCGCTGAGGAAGGTACTGGGCGGGATTCCCATGTCCATGGTCGAGTTCTTTTCCGAAGAAATCCTGCAGGAAAAACCGACTCAGATCGTCTACAAGGCCAACGAGCTGATCGATATTTCCGATGGTGCAGTGACCATGAAACTGGTCGGCCGGGCTCATCCGAGCCGGGCTATCGCGTTCCTCAATGAAATCTACCCGCCAGGCGCCGACACCGGTGACGAGATGCTCACCCACGAGGGCGAGGAAACCGGGATTTTGCTTGAAGGAAGGCTGGAACTGGTGGTCGGGCTTGAAACTTTTGTGCTCGAAGCCGGTGATAGCTACTACTTTGAAAGCACCAAGCCACACCGTTTTCGCAATCCGTTCGATGCGCCGGCGCGACTAATCAGCGCAGCTACACCCGCGAACTTTTAAGAAAAGAGGCGCCCTGCCAGCACGGCGGAGGTACCCAAGCTGTTTTTCCGCTGCACAACAAGACCCCTTCGACTTTGGGGTTGTTTCAGT
Organism: Pseudomonas sp.; assembly: GCA_003525045.1. Taxonomy (GTDB): domain Bacteria; phylum Pseudomonadota; class Gammaproteobacteria; order Pseudomonadales; family Pseudomonadaceae; genus Aquipseudomonas. The sequence goes on from DQGF01000213.1 coordinate 4,268, forward strand.
GTGGCGGGCTTACCGTTATACTTGCGCCCGCCTGCGAACCGTGGCCGTGGGCGTGACTAGCCACCATTGAGGGTGAACGCGTGAATCTAATTATGAAAATGCTGGCTGCACCAGCAACCGTATTGGCCCTATGGGCAGTCAGCGCTCAAGCTGCGACCAACGACGATATCGCAAAACGCCTTGAGCCAGTCGGCCAGGTTTGCGTTCAGGGTAAAGAGTGCAAGGGGATGGAAGTAGCTGCTTCGGCGGGGGGTGGCGATGCCAAAACTCCTGACTCAGTGATTGCAAAACATTGCAACGCTTGCCACGGCACCGGCCTGTTGGGCGCGCCGAAAATCGGTGATGCCGCAGCCTGGGGCGAGCGCGCCAAGAAAGAAGGCGGCGTTGACGGTTTGCTGGCCAAAGCAATCTCGGGTCTCAATGCGATGCCGCCAAAAGGCACTTGCGCCGATTGCTCCGATGACGATCTCAAGGGCGCCATCCAGAAGATGTCCGGCCTGAAATAAGTTATATCTTCAGCGAAAAAGCCGCTTACGAGCGGCTTTTTTGTGCGTGCGATTTGCCCCTCGGGACTATTCTTTGCAGCAAAGGCCCGGCAAGCTCGGTCCAACCCCAATTCACGGAATGTAAGGGAGGATCAGATGGTGCAGTTGTGTTCTATCGAGCAGGCGGTCGATGACGTGTTGGCACGGTTGCCAGCGCATATCCACATGGGCTTGCCACTCGGTCTGGGCAAACCCAACCACTTCGTCAACGCGCTGTTTCAACGCATTGCGCAATTGCCCGAACGGCAGCTGACCATCTACACCGCCCTGTGCCTCGGCCGTCCTTCACTGGGTGACGGTTTGCAAAAGCGCTTCCTGGAACCCTTCATCGCACGGGTGTTCGGCGATTATCCGGAACTGGATTTCCTCGCCGACCTGCAGCGCGACAGCCTGCCTTCCAACATTCATATTCAGCAATTTTTCCTGCAGCCTGGCAGCCTGCTCAACAGTGCGCCGGCGCAGCAGGATTACGTCAGCAGCAACTACAGCCACGCCGCCCGGGACATCAATGCCGCCGGGTTGAACCTGGTGGCGCAGCTGGTGGCCAGTCACAGCGAGCATCCCGACCGCCTGAGCCTGAGCTGCAACCCCGACATCACCCTCGACCTGTTCCCGATGATCGCCAAACGCCGGGCAGCAGGGGAGACGATCCTGCTGCTGGGGCAGGTGCACAACGACTTGCCGTACATGCCCGGCGACGCGGAAATCGGCATCGATGTATTCGACCTGCTGATAGACGAGAAAGACAGCACGACGCTGTTCTCCACGCCGAACATGCCGGTGGGGTTCCAGGATCACTTCATTGGCCTGCATGCCAGCACGCTGGTGCGCGACGGCGGCACCTTGCAGATCGGTATCGGCGCCATGGGCGATGCCCTGACCGCCGCGTTGCTGGCGCGACAAGCCGACAATGACGGTTACAAGGCGTTGCTCGCGGACGTCAATCTCAGCCATTGGGCGCAACTGATCGATCGTGAAGGCGGCGTTGAACCGTTTGCCGAGGGCCTTTACGGTTGCAGCGAAATGTTCGTCAACGGCTTGCTGGTATTGGCTGATGCCGGGATCGTGCGGCGCAAGGTCTACCCCGATGTGCCGACCCAGCAACAGGCGAATGCCGGCACCCTGGATGAGGCCGCGCAAACTGACGGCATCTCGGTGCACGGCGGCTTTTTCCTCGGGCCGCGCAGTTTTTATGAGCGCTTGCGAGAGTTGCCGCAAGGCAAGCGGCTTGAATTCAACATGACCCGCATCAGCTACATCAATGAGCTTTATGGTCAGGAAGAACTCAAGCGTTTGCAGCGCCTCGATGCGCGCTTTATCAATACCGTGTTTACCATGACCTTGTTGGGTGCCGGGGTGGCGGATCAGTTGGAAGACGGGCGGGTGCTCAGCGGTGTGGGCGGGCAATACAACTTTGTCGTCCAGGGCCATGCACTGGAAGGCGCGCGTTCGGTGCTGCTGCTACGCAGCTGGCGCGAGTCGGGTGGTGAGGTCAGTTCTAACATCGTCTGGGAATACGGCCATTGCACGATCCCGCGGCACCTTCGGGACATTGTGGTGACCGAATACGGCATCGCCGATTTGCGTGGCAAGACTGATGCGGCGGTGATCGAGGCATTGCTGAACATCAGCGACTCACGCTTTCAGCCGGGGCTGATCGAGCAGGCGCAGAACGTGGGTAAGTTGCCGAAGAACTTCCGCCTGGATCCGCGGTTTGCGGATAACAATCCTGAGCGTTTGCAGGCGATACAGGCGCTGCATCCGAATCTGTTTCCGGAGTATCCGTTGGGGTGCGATTTCACCGAGGTGGAGCGGGATTTGTTGCGGGCGCTGAACTGGTTGAAGAGCAAGTTCAAGCTCACGGAGATTCTGGAGTTGGGCAAGGCAGCGTTGGATGCGCCGCAGGCTTCGGCGTTTCCCGGGCATCTGGAGCGGATGCAGCTGACGAAGCCGGAAGGGCTGAAGGAAGACTTGTTTCAGCGGTTGCTGCTCACTGGCCTCAAGACCACCGCTATTTAACGGTCAGTGAAGATCAAATGTGGGAGCGGGCTTGCTCGCGAATGCGGTGTGTCAGTCGACATCAACTTTGACTGACACACCGCATTCGCGAGCAAGCCCGCTCCCACATTGATTTTGCGGTG
>DQGF01000451.1:0-3817 GCA_003525045.1 Pseudomonas sp.
GGCTTGCCCGCGAAGGCGTCAGATCTGGCACAGCACCCGTCCTGGGCTAGCCGCAACCCTCCATTCGCCGTAGCATCGCGCCACTGTTTAGCCGAGGTGCCCATGCTGATTCCCCATGACCAACTTGAAGTCGACACGCTGACCCGTCTGATCGAGGATTTCGTGACCCGTGACGGCACCGACAACGGTGATGACACGCCGCTCGAAACCCGCGTACTACGGGTTCGCCAGGCCTTGACCAAAGGCCAGGCGCTGATCGTTTTCGATCCGGAAAGCGAACAATGCCAGTTGATGCTCAAGCACGACGTGCCCAAGCATCTGTTTGACTGAAATCTTCAGCGCCCATTGTTTTTCGTCAGTTTGCTACGGATACGTTCGTAGACTTCGCAGCGGTGCACCTTGACGTTCTGCGGCGCTTCGATGCCGAAGCGCACAGTGCCGCCGCTGACGGCCACTATGCGCACGGAAATGTCGTCACCAATGGAAATCAATTCGCCCACAACGCGACTGAATATAAGCATGGCATTCGTCCTTCAGGATTATTTGCCCCTGAAGATGCCCGGCGCACGGCGGGTGTTCAATGCGACGGCAGCAAATCAGTCCCGCCCTACGGAGCAAGAAGAACGCCACCGAAGGAAACGTCTGACAAACCACCGGAATGAAGGACCGATCCTTCAGGTAGCGGAGAAACGCGGCCCGAACAGGATGACACTCGCCCCGATCACGCACAGCGCCACCCCGATCCAGTCCGAGCCCAGCGGACGAATCCGCTCGACTACCGCCAGCCAGCCAATCGACGCAATGATGTAGATGCCACCGTAAGCGGCGTAGGCGCGACCGGCATAGGTCGCTTCGACACGGGTCAGCAGCAGCGCAAACAAGGTCAGGCTGAGCAACGCGGGCACTATCCACCAGGCACTCTTGCCCTGACGCAGCCACATCCAGAAGGCGAAGCAGCCGGCAATTTCAAACAGCGCGGCGAGAAAAAACCACAGGTAATTGAGCATGCAAATGTCTCGCAAGGATGGCCTATGGCGGCCACCCTAACGACGGTGTTCCTCAGGGGCAAGCTCAGCCTGCGGTTTGTCTGGCCTTGGCGCGCATCTTGTCGGCCATGACGGTCATTTCGTCGTAGAGCAGTTGCGGGTTCTTCTGCTTGAGCGCCCAGGCCATACGGCCCTGTTCGTGGGGCAGAATCATGAATTCGCCGGCGGCGACGTGTTGATAGATATAGTCGGCAATGTCGGCAGCGGTGATCGGCGAGCTTTCCAGCAATTTACCGACCTGGGCCTTCATGGCCGGCGTCGGGCCGCGGAAGGAATCGAGCAGGTTGGTCTGGAAGAATGACGGGCACACCACATGCACGCCGACTTCCTGCTGCGCCAGTTCGATCAGCAGACTTTCGGACAAGGCCACCACGCCCGCCTTGGCGACGTTGTAGTTGCTCATGGCCGGGCCTTGCATCAGCGCTGCCATCGACGCAATGTTGATGATCTTGCCTTTGCTTTTTTCCAGCAGCGGCAGGAAGGCCTTGCAGCCCTTGACCACGCCCATCAGGTTGATTGCGATCTGCCAGTCCCAGTCCTCCAGGGACAGTTCGCTGAAGAACCCACCCGAAGCAACGCCGGCGTTGTTGACGATGACATCGATACCCGCCAGTTTCTCTTCGCAGGCTTGGGCGAAGGCGGTCAGCTGGCTGTAGTCACGTACATCGCAACGCTGGATGAAACCGTCGCCGCCGGCTTCGCGAACCCGTTTCAGGGTTTCCTGCAGACCGGGCTCGCTGACATCGGACAAGGCCAGCTGCCAGCCTTCACGCGCCCAGCGCAGCGCGATTTCGCGACCCAGGCCAGAGCCCGCGCCAGTGATCATCATGCGATTTTGCATAGCAAACAGCCTTGTTGTTCCGGGGAAGATGCATCGAGTGTAGCGAAGGACATTGCCCGACCCACGCTCCATCAGATTGCTGAATGGCCCATGCAAACCGTGGAAGTGCCCTAAACCAACTAATGCAGTAAAAACGAAATAAGCCTTTCTTCGAAAAACATTAAAAAAACTTGGAATTTTCCTTCATGTGCAACAGTCGGATTTTGTAAGCAGCCTGGTTTTACAGCATCACGGCTGAGCATTAAACGCCAGGTAGTTCCAGAACACTTCCAACAAGGAAATAAACATGGGCACAATTCTGATCATTATCCTGATCCTCCTGCTGGTAGGTGGTTTACCGGTCTTCCCGCACTCCAGAAGTTGGGGTTATGGGCCGTCGGGTATCATCGGCGTGGTGTTGGTGGTGCTGTTGATCCTGCTGTTGCTGGGCAAGATATAAAGGTTTAACAGGCAAAAAAAGAGGCCCTTTCCAAGGGCCTCTTTTTTATGTCGCGTCGAACATTCAGTCCGGCTTGCCGTCAACCACACCAGCGGTGTTGTCGATCAGGCTCTTGGTTGCCGTTTGCAGGAACGCTTCGAGCTTGAGTTTCAGCTCCGCGGTACGCGGCGCATCCGCAACGATCTCGGCGCGAGGCGTAGCACCGAGTTCATATTGATACATCTTCGGCGCCATTTCCTTTTCCTTCGGCAGAACCAGAATCTGATCGGCCGTGATGATGGCCGTGGTCTGCTCGCTACCCGACGGTTTGATCACGCCAAAACCGGTATCGCCTTCGGGAAGGTTGAGCAGGTCACGCCCCCAGCACTGATGGCGCACTTCGCCACCGATCCGGCCCATGATGGTCGGCACGATGTCGATCTGAGTGCCCACGGTGTGGTCACGCTGGCCGAACTTTTCCTGGATGCCCGGCGCGATCATCAGCATCGGCACGTTGAAGCGGCCCAGGTCCATTTCTGTGATCTGACGCTCGTTGCCAAACCCGTGGTCGCCCACCACGACAAACAGGGTCTCCTTGAAGTACGGCTCCTTGCGGGCCTTTTCAAAGAACTGGCCCAGCGCCCAGTCCGAGTAACGCATGGCGGTCATATGTTCGTTCAGACTACCGCGATCGGTCACGCGCTCGACCGGTAAAGGTGTCGGCAAGGCGTATGGCGTGTGGTTCGACAGGGTTTGCAGCAGTGCGTAGAACGGCTTGCCGTTTTCCCGCGCCTTGAGCTCGACCAGGCCACGGTCGAACATGTCCTGGTCGGACACGCCCCACGTCGGATCGGAGAACACCGGATTGACGAAGTCGTTACGACCGATAAAGTTGGTCATACCCTGATTGCTGAAGAAACCCGACTGGTTATCCCAGGCGAAGTCACCGTTGTAGACGTACACGTCGTCGAAGCCACGGGTGCTGAGCAATTGTGGCAAGCCGGACAGCTTGTGGCTGCCTTCAGGCGTTTGCATCAAGTATTCGAAGCCCGGCAGGTTCGGGAAGCAGGCCATGGTGGCGAACATACCCTGGTGGGTATGGGTGCCGTTGGAGAAGAAACGGTCGAACAGCAGGCCTTCCTTCGACAGCTTGTCGAGGTACGGCGTGATATTGCCTGGGGCACCCAACGCGCCCACCGAGTGACCAGCCATGCTTTCCATCAGGATCACGACGACGTTCTTGATCGGCAGGGTCTTGTCGGCAGGCGGCGTGTAATCGCGACGCACGGCGGCAATCTCGCCATCCACCAGCTTGTCGTCCGGCATCACCAGCATGTCACGCACGATTTGCTGGGCTTGCGGCTGCGGCAGCGTGGCTTTCCAGATGTTGTCGCGGTCTTCGGACATCCGGCTCTTGGCTGCGGCGACCAACGACAATGTGCCGTTGAGGCCCAACTGGTTGGCGAAATTCGAGTCGGTGGTGTAGACGTCACCCCAACGCAGCGGCGGACC
>DQGF01000451.1:4142-4462 GCA_003525045.1 Pseudomonas sp.
ACCACGAGCAGCGACCACGCAGACCAGCAGGCAGACCACGAACACCGCGATACGCGAATACCACGGGGCGATCTGGCGCGTGCTGACACTGCCACCGCTGAACGGACCGCGAGGACGGGTGGCGCGGTCGGCGCCCTTGAATGCCAGGGTCAGGATCACGGTGCCCACGACCCAGGCCAGCAGGTAGCGAACCACAGGGAAACCGTACCAGAGCATGCTCGTCACGGTTTTCGGGTCTTCCTTGATGTATTGGAAGACCAGGCCGTTGAGGCGCTGGTGGAACTCGCGGTAGAAGTCCATCTCCATCAGGCCGAGGAACA
>DQGF01000451.1:4762-5080 GCA_003525045.1 Pseudomonas sp.
CATCTCCATCAGGCCGAGGAACAAGGCGATGCTCGAGACGATGGTCAGCCAGAGACGGAAGAACCCGCGGGCGGCCATGGCCCGGGCACTGAACAGCGCCAGCAGCAGCGGAATGCTGAGGTAGACCACCAGGCGCAAGTCGAAACGCAGACCGTTGGTGAACGCTTCGAAAAAGGTCGAGGCCGGTGTGTCGAGGATCATCTCGCGGTTGTAGACCAGCAGCGCGACGCGCAGCAGGCTGAACATGACCATCATGACCAGGGCACACAGCAGCGTGTAGGCCAGATGCGATTTGACGGTCGGTTGCAGCAGGCGACT
>DQGF01000451.1:5436-5682 GCA_003525045.1 Pseudomonas sp.
TTGCCATGTCGTTTTAGGACCCATTGGAGGTTGAAGTTTCAAAAAAATACAGCGGCGCCTTGCCCTCTGTTGGCCAGTTCTCGGCCCCGGGGCTTGCGCGGTGCGCAAATGTTGCACGATCGTCCGCGGCATTGCCATTGATTACTGCCCGGTATGCGCGGCGCGGGCGAATTGTCTTGGAGCCTTTGTGAAAATTTCGTGCAACGCATATTCGGATACAAAATAAAGTGGCCAGTGTTGATCTCG
>DQGF01000178.1 GCA_003525045.1 Pseudomonas sp.
TGACACGCCCTCTTCGCGAGCAGGCTCGCTCCCCCAATGGTCCGGTGTGAACGCAGGTTTGTGTGGTTGCTCTATGACGCCATCAAGCTTCCAGATTCTCCAATGCCGTCATGAGCTCAGCGCAAAACCATTTCAATGCGCTGGATTGATCACTTCGTGCGTGCCAGTGCAGGTTCACATGGAACGAAGGGACCTTGAACGGTAACTCCAGGATCTTCAATGGACCTGTAACCGGATGGCGGCAAAAGCTCGTGGCGATTTGCGACGGCAGTATCGTCAGTAACTGGGTGCCGGGGATGACATTGGGCAACACCGAATAATGTGGCAGGCGCAGGCGCACGCGCCGTTTGATATTCAGTGTTTTCAACACCTCCTCAGCCACGTTGTGCCCCGAGGTACTGTTCACGAGAACATGGGGTTCCGTCGAAAACTGCTCCATGTTGAGTGAGTCCCCCACCCGTGGATGATCGGCTGCGAGCAAACACACGTAGTGCTGCAACAGCACTGGATGGTGGGTGATGCCCGCCCCGGCCAGGACCCGACTGCAAATCACCGCATCAACATGACCCTCATTGAGCCACTGTGCCGCCAGCTCGATGTTCAGCGGTATCACTTCCAGTTCAATGTGCGGCGCAACCTGATTGAGATGCCGCAGAACCCTGGGCAGAAATGCCAGCTCACCCATGTCCGACAGCGCCAGGCGAAAATTGCGCGTGGAGCTGACAGGGTCGAATTTGCGCGCCTGGGCGATCGCTGAATCGACGTTCTGTGCCACCTCCTTGAAGCTGGCGTACAGCGAGTTGGCCAACCGCGTTGGCTGCATACCGTTGCGGTTGCGAATGAACAGCGGGTCATCGAACTGCTCGCGCAATTTGCCTAGCGCGTAGCTGATGGAAGGCTGCGTGACGTGCAGTCGTTCGGCCGTTGCGGTGACGCTGGCGGTTTCGTGCAAAGCCACGAACATGGGGATCAGATTCAAATCAAACGTGCTCATGAGCCGCTCCGCACCTCTATAAAGACTGTCTATATTGCCATCATTAAATATTGATTGGTTGCATGAAAGGATAATTTTTAGACTGGGCCGCCCATGCCCGCAATGCTGCTTCTTTGGCAGCAGACCCTGATGGCCTGGTACGAGCGCAGCTGCGTTTACTACAACAACAAGAGATTTTGCTATGGCTACTCATGACGCACTAGAAGTCGCTGAAACCGCGCCCATGAACCGCTTCCACTACGGATTGCTGTTCTGGTGTTCGTTCATCATGTTGTTCGATGGATATGATCTGGTTATCTACGGGTCAGTGGTGCCCCACCTGATGGAGCAGTGGTCATTGCCAGCCGTGCAGGCCGGCTGGATGGGCAGCGCCGCGCTGTTCGGGATGATGTTCGGCGCGCTGACACTTGGGCCTTTGGCCGACCGTTTCGGCCGCCGGCGCGTGATTCTGCTGGCGATCGCGCTGGGCAGTCTGACGGCCTTTGCCAATGCCTTTGCCTGGGATGCATGGAGCTTTGCGATATTGCGGTTCATCACCGGGATTGGCCTCGGTGGCACCATTCCCAACATCGTCGCACTGATCAACGACATGGCGCCCAAAGCCCGGCGCAACATCATGACCACGGTGATGCTCGGCTGTTACTCGCTGGGTGCGCTGCTGTCGGCGCTGGTGGCACTGTTGGTGCTCTCGCGTTTTGGCTGGGAATCCACTTTCGTCATCGCCGGGCTGCCGCTGTTGACGCTGCCCTGGATGTACCGGTTTTTGCCGGAATCACTGCCCTACCTGGTCGTGCGCGACAAAGTCGCCGCCACCGCATTGTTGCGCCGAATTCAGCCCGGGCTCGAGGTTGAGAAACTACGCTGGCCTTCGCTGGACACGCATCGGGTTTCTGCACCGGTCTCCGGCTTGTTTACCGAAGGCCGCGCGCTTCGCACATTCGCGTTGTGGGTCGGCTTTGGCATGTGCCTGTTGATGGTGTACGGCCTCAATACCTGGTTACCGAAGATCATGGTGGCGGGCGGTTATCCATTGGTGTCCGGCTTGATGTTCCTGATCACGATGAACCTGGGTTCCATCATGGGTGCCTTGGGTGGCGGCTGGCTGGCTGATCGCTGGGGCAGCAAGCCGACGTTGATGATGTGCCTGACGCTGGCGGTTGTTTCACTCATTATTCTGGGGATCAAGCCCGGGCCGGTGCTGTTGAACGTCATGCTGTTGCTGGCCGGTGCGGCCACGATTGGCAGCCTGTCGGTGATCCATGCGTTTGCCGCGCAGCAATATCCCTCCGACATCCGCGCGACCGGTATCAGCTGGTGTTCCGCCGTAGGACGATTGGGAGGGATAGCCGGACCCGCCCTCGGCGGTTTGATGCTGAGCATGAACCTGTCCCTGCAACTGAATTTCATCCTGTGCGCCGTGCCGGGCATGATTGCACTGCTTGCCATCGTTTCTGTCACTCATCGCACTGCCAAGGTGCCCGCCGCGGTGCAGTTGCACGATCTGAATGCCTGACACGCCCCTCGCTCCGTGTAGGAGCGGGCTTGCCCGCGA
>DQGF01000453.1:0-2128 GCA_003525045.1 Pseudomonas sp.
AAAGCGGTGTATCAGTCAACATGGATGGCGACTGACACTACCTCTTCGCGAGCAGGCTCGCTCCCACAGTTGTTTTATGCTTTTGGAACACCTCATCAAAAAAGGCCATTCGATTCCCATCGAATGGCCTTTTTTGTTGCCGACGGATTTACTCGGCGATCTGCAACTTGCGCGACTCGGTGTACACGTAACGTACCTTCTCGTACTCGAACGGAGAGTTCAGCTGGCCGTAGCGAAAGCCGGTCTGGTAGCGCTTGTCGACGCTGCGCAGAACCCAGATCTCGGGATGGTTGGCGCTGACTTCCGCGACGTTCAGGAAATTGATCGCCGTTTCTGCGGTGAAGTCCACTGCCAGGCCGCCGGTGTCGCGGATGTTCGATGGGCCGAAGATCGGCAGCACGAAGTAGGCGCCGCTCGGTACACCGTAGAAACCCAGGGTCTGGCCGAAGTCTTCACTTTGGCGCTGCAGGCCCATGGCGGTGGCCGGGTCCCACAGGCCGGCGATGCCGACGGTGGTGTTGAGCAGCAGGCGCGCGGTGGTTTCCATCGAGCGCTTGCCCTTGAACTGCAGCAGGCTGTTCATCAGGTTCGGCACGTCACCGAGGTTGTTGAAAAAGTTGCTGACGCCGGTACGCAGGAAACTCGGGGTGATATAGCGATAACCGTCCACCACGGGCAGGAACACCCATTGGTCAAAGCGGTAGTTGAAGTGGTAGACCCGGCGGTTCCACTCTTCAAGCGGATCGTAGACGTTCAACGCGTTGAGCGTCGAGCGCTCGAACTCGCGCTGATCCAGCCCCGGGTTGAATTTGAGTTTGCTCAGCGGCTCCTTGAAGCCGTCACTGTCGACCACGACAGGGGCGTTGGCTTTGCTGTTGTCGGCACTGGCGACGCCTGCACAGAGTAACGCTGCGATAAGCAGGAGATATTTAGCCACGGAAGAACTCCAGCATGGCGTCGCTGTTGACGCGGTAATTAAGGTTGCCGCAATGGCCGCCCAGTGGATAAACAGTCAAACGGTCGCCAAAGGTCTTGCGCAGGAAGCCGAGGTCGCCAGGGCCGAGGATTACGTCGTCGGCGTTGTGCATGACAGCGATTTTCGGGCTGTCGTGCAGGTAGTCCTTAAGTGCATACAAACTGACCTGGTCGATCAGTTGCAGCAGGCTGCCGCCGTCGGTGCGGGCACGCCACATCGGGATGACCTGCTCGGTGATGTAGCAATCGAAGTCGCATTGCAGCGCGCGCTTGAGGAACGGGGTGAGGGTGGTGCCTTCGGTGATCGGGTATTTCGGCGGCGTGATCAGGCCGCGGCGGTTGATCAGGTCCGAGGTGAAGGCGATATCGGCAGCCGAGAAGCGGAACGAGGTGCCGATCAGCATGGCCATCTGCTCGTTGCTCAGGTGCTGCTTGGACTGCTGGAAGTCGTAGAGCAGGGCATCATTGAGGTCGATGTAGCCTTTTTGCTGGAAGTAACGGGTCAGTTTGTCCAACACCAACTCATAAAAGGTGGTGCTGTTGTTGATGCCCTTGACCTCGGTCTGGACCAGCTTGTCCAGATTGGTGATCGAGGTGTACAGGTTGACCGGCGGGTTGAGCAGCAAGACTTTCTTGAAGTTGAAGCTGCGACGGGTTTCGTCCAGGTGTGCTACGAATGCCGCATCCAGCGCGCCCAGGCTGTAACCGGTCAGGTAGTAATCGGTGACCGGTACGTTCGGGTTTTGCGCGCGCACCGCCTGCATCACCCGATACATGTCTTCGGCGTCTTCCTTGGTGATGCCGGGCGTGGCAAAGCGTGAGGCGGCGCTCATGAAGTCGAAGCTGGTGGGCGACGACAATTGCACCACGTGGTAGCCGGCCTTGTAGTAGAGCTTCTTCAGGTATTCATTGAGGCTACTGTCATAGCGCGCGCCGGTGCCGGCGATCAGGAAGATCAGCGGTGCAGCTTTATCCTGGGTGGCGATGCGATAGGTGAGTTTCTTCACCGGCCAGAAGTTGTCCGGCAGTTGGAATGCCCGCTCCGGGCGCAACGTGACGCTACGGGTTTGCTGCGCGATGTCATCATCCAGCGGCAACTCCGGGCGCAGGTCCGGTGGAGTCGTCGCAATGGTCGCCTCGAACGGGTTGGTCA
>DQGF01000453.1:2407-2630 GCA_003525045.1 Pseudomonas sp.
GTCGCCTCGAACGGGTTGGTCAAGGGGAAGCCATAACTGGCGGCGTCAATGTCGACCGCCAGTGCGGACGCACTCAAAATAATGCCGCCAAACAGGGCGGCGAAGCGCAAGGAACGGAGCATGACTAGATCCCTAGGAGGAAGTGCCGAATGAAGTTCGCAGGCTATGACCACGGGTTTTGCGCCAAAGTGCCATAGATCGGCACCAATCAGGCCTAATTTCG
>DQGF01000453.1:3001-3504 GCA_003525045.1 Pseudomonas sp.
AGTAACGATACACTTTGCAGCTGTTTCGTGACCAATTATCTGTGTCGCACGCTTGCTAACCGCTGTCGGGGGATTAAGCTGGCCGCCGTTTTCGTCTATTGGAGTGCTTCATGTCCCGCCGTCTGCCCGTGATTCTGCTGCTTGTTTTGCTGCCTTTATGGCTGGCTGCCAGTTATGGCGCGCGTTATGGCTTCATGGAGGATGCGCAGTGGGTCGGCATCTGTGTGGACGAGGTAAGCCGCTGGGAATGCCAGGTTCGTTCGAACCTGGGGCTGATGATTCACTTCAACGTGTTGGGTTGGTCGGCAGTGGCGGCAGCCGGGATCGGGTTTGTGCTGCCGGGCCGGGCCGGGTGGTGGTTGGCTGTGTTGGCGCTGGTGTTCGGGTTTCCGGCGCTGGCGTTGTACAACACGACGTTGGCTGTTTTTGCGGTGGTGATTGCTGCACTGCGTCTGGTCAGGGCCTCACGTAGCGCCTGATAGTCCGTCTTCGCGAGCAAGCCC
>DQGF01000009.1 GCA_003525045.1 Pseudomonas sp.
CGCAGCTCATCGAGTGCCAGCGATTCGGCAACTTCCAGCGCACCGCGCAAATGGCCGATGTGCACCGGATCGAAGGTCCCGCCCAGCATGCCGATGCGTCGGGGCGCAGGTTCGCGGGCGGTGACCGGGGCCGACGGTTTGAGGTCGCCCAACTCAGACCGACGCCTGGCCGCGCAACTGACCATCACCGACCACGATGTACTTCTCGCAGGTCAGACCTTCGAGCCCCACCGGGCCACGGGCGTGCAGCTTATCAGTAGAAATGCCAATCTCGGCACCCAATCCGTATTCGAAGCCATCGGCGAAGCACGTCGGGGTGTTGATCATTACCGACGACGAATCGACTTCCGCGACGAAACGCCGGGTGTCTGCAAGGTTTTCGCTGACAATCGAATCGGTGTGATGGGAGCCGTACTGATTAATATGCTCGATGGCCTGGTCGAGCCCGTCGACCACGCGGATCGAGAGGATCGGCGCCAGGTATTCGGTGCTCCAGTCTTCTTCGGTGGCTACTGTCGCATCGATGATCGCCCGAGTGCGTTCGCAACCGCGCAGCTCGACGCCTTTTTCGCGGAACTGCGCAGCCATGGCCGGCAGAAAATCTTCGGCAACCGTTTGATCCACCAGCAGCGTTTCCATCGCACCGCAGATGCCATAACGGTAGGTCTTGGCATTGAAGGCGATGCGCTGGGCTTTCTGCAGGTCGGCGTGGGCGCTGACGTAAACGTGGCAGATGCCGTCCAGGTGCTTGATCACTGGCACGCGCGCATCGCGGCTGACTCGTTCGATCAGGCCACGGCCGCCACGGGGAACGATGACGTCGACGTATTCAGGCATGGTGATCAGCGCGCCAACGGCGGCGCGATCGGTGGTTTCGACCACTTGCACCACGGCAGCCGGCAGATCGGCCTCGGCCAGGCCGCGCTGGATGCAGGCGGCAATGGCACGATTGGAATTGATCGCCTCGGAACCGCCGCGCAGGATCGTTGCGTTGCCGGACTTCAGGCACAGGCTGGCAGCATCGATGGTCACGTTTGGCCGCGATTCGTAGATGATCCCGATCACGCCCAACGGCACGCGCATCTTGCCCACCTGAATCCCTGATGGCCGATAACTCATGTCGCGTATCGCACCGACCGGATCCGGCAGCGCGGCAACCTGACGCAAACCGACGATCATGCCGTCGATGCGTTCCGGGGTCAGCGCCAGACGCTCCAGCAGGGCTGGCTCCAGACCGTTGGCGCGGCCAGCGGCTAAATCCAGCTCGTTGGCAGCCGTCAGCTCGGCGCGTGCAGCGTCCAGCGCATTGGCGGCCGCCTGCAACGCGCGGTTTTTCTGCGCAGTGCTGGCACGGCCGATGACGCGGGAAGCTTCGCGGGCAGCGCGACCCAAACGGGTCATGTAGTCAAGAACGGACTCAGTCATGGTCTGGAGTGGTCTTTGCTAAGGTCTTGGTAAAGAGTAAAGAGTAAAGCGGCAGATTATAGCTGTCGCGTCCCGGGACTAACAGCGGTGACAGGCGGATGGTCGAAATCGAGGGCAATTTGCCGACGTTCAGCCGTGATTAAGCTGCAAATTGTTATCATCACGACTCAATCAGCCCTGATTAACGCCGTTCATCATGACCAATCTGACTGTTCGTGCGTCCGCTACGAGCCTACCCACGGCACTTGCGGATGCGTTTTTCGACCGAGACGCCCAAACGCTGGCTCGGGAATTACTGGGCAAAGTCATCCGGCACCGGGTCGGTGAACTCTGGCTAAGCGCTCGAATCATCGAGACCGAAGCCTATTACTTCGAAGAAAAAGGCAGCCATGCCTCCCTTGGCTACACAGAAAAGCGTAAAGCTTTGTTTCTGGATGGCGGTCACATCTATATGTATTACGCCCGCGGCGGCGATTCCCTGAACTTCAGTGCCCAAGGTCCCGGTAATGCGGTGTTGATCAAATCCGGCTACCCATGGGTCGATGAACTGAGCGGGCCGGCGAGCCTGGCGCAAATGTTGTTGAACAATCCGGATGCTCAGGGCCGCCCTCGTCCGTCGCAAAAGCTGTGTGCCGGACAGACATTGTTGTGCAAGGCGCTTGGTTTGAAGGTACCCGTCTGGGACGCCAAGCGTTTCGATCATGAAGCGTTGCTGGTGGAAGACGTCGGCCCGGCGCCCGCCCACATCATTCAAACCACACGCCTGGGCATTCCCCAAGGGCGTGACGAACACTTGATGTATCGCTTCGTCGATGCCGCCTATGCCCCCTATTGCACGCGGAACCCACTGCGACGGGGGCAGGTCGAAGGTCGCGATTATGTGTTGCTGTCGTGAAATGCACCCGGATTTTGAAATAAAAAAAATCCCCCTGTGGGAGCGGGCTTGCTCGCGAAAGCGGAGTGTCAGGCGACGTCAATATTGAATGAGAGGTCGCTTTCGCGAGCAAGTCGGATCGCCGCACCGCCGCTCCCACAGTGTCTGTGTTGATTTGAAGATTGAGTTCGTCCTTTCGGGGCGATAAACATTTCGATGGAGTTGTTTTTATGGGCCCATGGCTCGATAGCGTGACTGGATGGTTGACGGTCAACCCACAATGGCTGGCCGCGGCGGTGTTCATAGTGGCCTTCGTGGAATGCCTGGCAATTGCCGGGCTGATCGTTCCCGGCACGGTATTGCTGTTTGCCGTCGCGGTTCTGGCCGGCAGTGGTGCACTGTCGTTGAGCGAAACACTGCTGCTGGGATTCGTCGCCGGCGTGCTGGGCGATATTGTTTCGTACTTCGTCGGGCGACATTTCCATCAGAACATCCGGCGCCTGCCAGGGCTACGCCACCACCCGGAATGGATTGCCAGTGCCGAGGCCTATTTCCAGCGTTATGGCATCGCCAGCCTGTTGGTCGGACGCTTTATCGGCCCGTTGCGGCCCATGCTGCCAATGGTCGCCGGGATGTTCGACATGCCCTTCCCACGCTTCGCCGCCGTCAGCCTGCTGGCCGCCGCCGGCTGGAGCGTCGCCTATCTGCTGCCGGGGTGGGCCACCGGCGCGGCGATCCGTCTGCCGTTGCCGGAAGGTTTCTGGCTGCAGGCGGGCATTGTCGCCGGCAGTGTTGCGGTGATGGTCGGTTTGAGCGCGACCAGCAGTCTGCGCCGCCATCGCCGGGCGACAACGTGGATCAGCGGCATGAGCCTGCTGATCCTGATCGGCCTGTTCATCGGCTATCCACATCTGACCGCACTGGATCAGGGCGTAATGACCCTGGTGCAGGAGCACCGCGGCCCAATGCTGGATGAATTTGCGGTCACCTTCACCCTGATCGGTGAGTTCCCCAACATGCTGCTGTTCAGCGCCCTGCTCACCGGCCTGTTGCTAGTGTGCCGCCAATGGCGTCAGGCGCTGTTCGCTGGCGGCACCCTGCTCTGCACCGCCCTGGCCAATACCGCGACCAAGAACTTCTTCGCCCGGGTGCGCCCGGAAGTGCTGACCGATCCTTTGACCAGCTACAGCATGCCCAGCGGCCACGCTTCGGGGGCGTTTGCCTTGTTTCTGACCCTCGCCGTACTCGCCGGTCGCGGACAGCCGCCGCGGATGCGCCTGACCTGGCTGCTGCTGGCCTGCCTGCCGGCGCTGTCGATCGCCTTGTCGCGGGTCTATCTGGGTGCGCACTGGCCGACCGACGTGCTGGCCGGCGCCATGCTGGCTGCGTGCGTGTGTGCTGCGAGTTTGTGGCTGAGTCAGCGCCAGGCGCCGCTCAATGCCATGCCGTTCAAGGTGTGGTGGCTGATCCTGCCGGCACTGCTGGCATTGTTCAGCTTCTTTGCCCTGCGCCATCTGCCGCATGCAATGTTGCGCTACGCGTACTGAATCCTGCGGTTCTCTTTTCTACCCCTGAACAACACAGATCTCCCTCCTCGCCACTCTCCAAGGATTTCTCCGACGGGAGTGGCGCTCTTTGGCGTGACTCGAATGACTCCAGCGCAACTGCGTTCTTTCTTCAGAGTTCAAAGAAAATAATTGAAGTTACATATTTATTCATAACTTCCAACATCCGCATCTTTTCCGATCTGAAAAATCAATTACATTAAAACAAATGCCTTGCGGTGGATTTTGCGCAGCACCTCTTCATCAGTGAATGACTCACCGCCACTTGATCAGCCCACCAGAGACACAATTATATATATACACATAACCCTATTTAGCAGCGAGTTTCCCATGACCCCAAAAACACCCCGCAAACCACCTGTAATAAATCCGCACAAACCTGTATTACCAAATGAGCCGTCGATAAGGCCTGATTCGAATACCCCAGTATTCGTGCCACATGGAGTTTGGCCATCCGACGCGAATGCTCCGTCGACGTCCAATCAGGGTCATGCTGCGCGCCCGGACATTGATACCCCCCTCCTCCCTTCCATTGAAATAACCGACTCGCCGACTCGAACGATTACCGAACATTCGCAGAGCGATAACTCATTGAACAAATACTGGTTATCGGAGAATTTTCTGCGCGGCATGCAAGCACCGGATGCAGACGGCTTCCGCTTCATCGTCGGGCGCAAATTTGTCGATGTAGACGATGAAGGCGTTATGCATACAACTCATGTCGGCCTTGATGAAAATCTCGGCGTCTATCGAGTGAAGTTGCTGACGGAGAAAAATCCGTCCGG
>DQGF01000270.1:0-655 GCA_003525045.1 Pseudomonas sp.
GCGAGCCTGCTCGCGAAGGCATCGGACCGGTTCACACCAGCCAGACAGGCTGAACCATCACTCCTTGACGCTCATGAACTCCTCCGCCCAACGAATGTACTCCTCAGGCTGCGTATAGGTATGCGTCAGTTCGGTCGCGCTCAGGTCTGCGGCCTGAGTGAAGATCTGCCGTTGTTCGCGCAAACTGTTGTAAGTGGCCTTGATCGCGGCGAAGTACGCACCATGGCCGTCGATGGTGACGCGCACACCCAGTTCGGCCAGGCGTTTGTCGTCGCGTAGCAACGGGTTGCCGTAGGTGACCAGCATCAGCGGCACGCTCAGGTGCTCGGCGATCTGTTCGAGGTGGTCGAAGTCCCGCACGCCCACCATGCAAATCCCGTCCGCCCCCGCCTGCTGGTAATGCCGGGTACGGCTGATGATTTCCTGGACCGGCAGAATCCCCGCGTGGGTGCGGGCGATGATCGCCATTTCCGGGTCGACCCGGGCTTCCAGCGCCGCGCGAATCTTGCCGACACCTTCGGCGACCGTGATCAGGTCGGTGGATTTGCGGCCGAATTGCGCCGGCAACAGGGTGTCTTCGATGGTCAGGGCGGCCACACCGGCGCGCTCGAGTTCAACGATGGTGCGCATGACGTTGAGCGCGTTGCCGTAGCCG
>DQGF01000270.1:938-2350 GCA_003525045.1 Pseudomonas sp.
TTGAGCGCGTTGCCGTAGCCGGTATCGGCGTCGGCGATGACCGGCAATTGGGCCACGCGGCCGATGCGGGTGGCCTGCTCGGCGAACTCGCTGAGGGTGATCAAGGCAAAGTCGGGGGCGCCCAGTACCTGCAACGACGCAACCGAACCGCCCAGTATTCCCACTTCAAATCCCAGGTCGGCGGCAATGCGTGCCGACATCGGGTCGAAGACCGAAGCCGTGTGATAGCAGGCATTGGAAGTGAACAGCTGGCGAAAGTTACGGCGCAAATCTTGATGAGTAAGCCTGGACATATGAGTTCCACCAATGGAATGGACGGGCTTGAGCAAAAGTGTCAACGCCGAAGAAACGAAAGGCTATCACGCGCAAGGGGGAACAATGATGACGAATTCGCAAGCGCCCTCGCCACAATGCCCGTGCTGAAGCGTGATCACGCCGCCACTGCCTGCGGTTGTTGATTGAGCAGCGGCACGGCGCGCACCGAGTTGCCGGGTTGCAGTTGCAGGCGTTTGGCGGTGACGCGGTCGACAAACAGGCTATTGCCCACCCGCCGTGCGCGAGCGGTGGTGATGCGGCAGTTTTCCAAACGACGGTTGTGGATCAACCATACCGGTGCCTCGTCGTCCGGCGTGCCAATGGCCAGAACCAGTGCTTGGCTATCGCGCACGGTGCGGATTTTCGAAACCGGTGCCTCGATGACCGGGCCTGCGTCGAAAATATCGATATAGCCCTGATGGGCAAAGCCTTCGGCGGTGAGGATTTTCAGCGCCCGCTCAGTGTTCGGATGGGCTTTGCCGATCACCGCCCGGGCCTGTTCGGTGAGCAGGCAGGTGTAGAGTGGCTGGCGTGGCATCAGTTCGGCGATGAATGATTTGTTGCCCAGGCCGGACAAGTGATCGGCATGGCTGAAATCCATCTTGAAAAAGTGCCGGCCCAGGCTGTCCCAGAACGGCGAACAGCCTTGTTCGTCGGCGCTGCCCCGCAGTTCGGCGATGAGCTTGTCGCCGAACAGGTGCGCAAACTCGGCGACGAATAACAGGCGCCCCAATGATAGCAATCGACCATTGTTGCCCTGGCGTTGATCGGGATGCAGGAACAGCGAGCAGATTTTCGATTGCCCGGTCATTTCATTGTTCAGGAACAAGGTCGGGATCTGCCGCTGGATACCCAGGTCCGCTGATGAACTGACCGTGAGCCCGACCCGGTAGTTATACCAGGGCTCACGCAGGCCAACGGCCCCCGTCAGCGCGCTGACCCCCACTACCTGCTGGTCATCATCTTCGAGTACGAACAGATAATCGGCATCGGCGCGCTCGACCTGTTCGGCGAAGGTGCGTTGGGCCCAGCGCACCCGGTGGGCCAGGCGTTCTTCACTGGCCGGCAGGGAGGGGAACCCGGGGCCGGCCTGCCGC
>DQGF01000270.1:2629-9429 GCA_003525045.1 Pseudomonas sp.
GGGGGAGGTGAACCCGGGGCCGGCCTGCCGCACCAGCGCCAGCAAGGCGGGCAGGTCGGTGACGCTGACCGGACGGACAATCATGATGCAATTCCTTCTGTGCGTCTGTTCGGGCGCTGTCGTTGGGCACTGGGCCGGATGATGCTCACAGGGCGATCAGCCGGATCGGGCTGCCTTGCGTCACGTTCAGCGCCGCGCACATCTCGTCACTCAAGGCCACGGGTTGACCGGGTCTGTAGTCCAGTTCGGCAACGATCGCGCGATAGTCCTTCAGTAAATCGTTACTTACCAGATAGCTGCCACGTGCATCGATGGCCCCATCCGGCTTCGCCACCCCGGTCCGGCTTTGCGCGATGGAGCGGATGTTCGAGGTCCGTGCATACAGAGTCGGGCCGCCGTCGAACAGGTCAATGTAGCTGTTGGTCTCGAATCCTTCGCGCTCGAGGATATCGAAGGCTTCCTGGCCATCGGGGTGAATGCGGCCGATGCAATCCTGCGCGGCCTGAGGCAGCATCGGCACGTAGATCGGGTATTGCGGCATCAGGTCGGCGAGGAAGGTTCGGCTCTTCAGGCCGCAGAGACGCTCGGCCTCGACGTAGGGCAAGTCGAAGAAATGCTTGCCCAACGCATCCCAGAATGGCGACCCGCCTTCATCGTCGCTGAAGCCGACGATCTCGGTAATCACCGCTTCGGCGAAGCGCCGCGAATGGGCGGCAATGAACAACAGCCGCGCCCGTGACAGCAACTCGGAAGCTGATGTGCGCACCCATGCTGCGTCGATATGAAAACCTCGCAGCAAGGTGTGGCCACTGAGGTCGTGACACAGCGACAGTGCTGGCACGCCGTGTTCGATGTTCAGCTCCCGCGAGGCGCTGGTGAAGTGCCGATTGCGCAGGCTGTAAAACGGTTCGTTGAAGCCAGCGGTGGCGAGGATTTCCGAGCAACCCGCCAAACGTCGCGTCGTCAGGTCCTCCATCACGAAGAAGTAATTCTCCGGGCCATTGCCCTGAACGTCTTTTTCGAATGAGGCGCCAGAGTCGAGAATCCTCTCGCGCAGGTGTTCGGTGTCGTCCGGCAAGGACGTGACGCCTACCAGGCTTTCGCGAGCAAGTCGCTGCAACTGGGGCAGATCGGTCAACTCGACTGGACGTAAGACCAGCATGGATGCACTCCTGTATCAATGGGGCCGGTGGTCAGCACCGGACCTGACTATCACTGTCGGTTTCCACGCATTGCCGGCGGTCGCCTGAATACCTGTCAGACGACGCTCTTATTGTTGTCAGCCGTTAATTGGGTGGGGCAGCACCGTGCTGGCGACCGGTTTTTGTTGAAACACCGGTCGAGGTTGCAGCTGAGTGCAGGGAGAGTTGAGGCGGTGATTCTTGTCGCTGAGAGAGGGCATCCGGGCTCCTGCTGGATGGGTGGTCGGTTTCAATTGCTGATCCGAGAAAGCAGTATTTATTTATCGCCTGCTCCCTGTCTAGTTAATTTTTTCGCGGTGTTTCAGGGCCCGGAAACGCGGCGAAATGCCCGTATGCCGGGGGCTACAGGGATCTCGACTGATCCTGTAGGCCATCGCCTATAAAGGTATCGGAGATGGCTGATTTTCAAGCCGGCACAAGCCTGCAGGTCTGTGCAATCGGCTGAAAGGAATTGCCCCCAATCGCGCTACTTGCGGCACAATTACCCGGTTATTGGCGGTGTGCAGCCGCTTTTCTTCCGTTCAACAGAGTGAATCTTCGTGCAGTCGACCCGTTTGACGTTGATGTGCCACGCTCGAACCGTCGCACAGAAACTTGCGCGTTTTCCTACAGATGAGCCATTGGAGAGGGCCGGGCAATCGGCGACGGGTTCCCGTCACGCCCGATTCAAGGGGACACCACGCCTTCTCTGCGGCCCCGAACGGCGGGCGCGGCAAACCGCCGAGTTGTTCGGCCGCGACGTGGAGGTGGTCCCGGCACTGAGGGATTGCGATTTCGGACGCTGGAAAGGTGCGCGGATCGACGATTTGCATAAATCCGAACCGCAAATGCTTAAATCCTGGCTCGATGACCCGAATTCGGCGCCCCATGGCGGCGAGTCGGTGGTGCAACTCGGTGAACGGGTGGCCGCATGGCTGACGACGCTGGAGGCGACGCCGGGGCACATCGTTGCCGTCACCCATCCGTTTGTCATTCGTGCCGCGCTGACTCAGACGTTGCACGCCGCGGCGTTCAATCTGATCGACGTCGAGCCGCTGTCAGCCATCGAGTTACGGTTCAATGGTTGCTGGCGTTTGCGTTTAATGGGCACTGACCTTGAGGAAACCTATTAATGAAAAAACTTCTGGTCATCGGCATCGGTGCCGGCAACCCCGACTACATCACCATGCAGGCGGTGAAAGCGCTGAACCTGGTGGACGTGTTTTTCCTCATGGACAAGGGCCAGAGCAAAGACAAACTGATCGACCTGCGCCGGGAGATCTGCGAACGCTATATCACTGACCGCGAGTATCGTTTCGTCGAAGCCCACAGCCCGGAGCGCGAGCGCGGTGATGTGGACTACAAGACCAGTGTGGAAGCGTTGAACCTGGCCAAGCAAATGACCTTCGAACGGCTGATCAATGAGCAAATGGCTGACGACCAGTGCGCCGGTTTCCTGGTATGGGGCGATCCGGCGTTGTACGACAGCACCATCAGGATCCTGCAGGCGATTCTGGCCTCGGGGCGCTGTGTGTTCGAGTTCGAAGTGATCCCAGGCATCACCAGCGTCCAGGCCTTGGCGGCGCAGCACAAGGTGCCGTTGAATCGCATCGGTCGCTCGATTGAAATCACCACCGGACGGCGCCTGGCGGCGGGGCAGGTGAGCGATGCCGACAGCCTGGTGGTGATGCTCGATGCTGAAGATTCCTACCATCAGGTGGCGGATCGGGAGACACAGATTTACTGGGGAGCCTACCTGGGGACGCCGGATGAAATCCTCATCAGCGGCAAGCTCGAGGATGTGGCGCAGGAGATCGAACGGGTGCGCAAGGCGGCACGGCTGGCCAATGGGTGGATCATGGATACCTATTTATTGCGTAAGCCTTGAGGGTTTGGGAGACAGGTCTGGCCTCTTCGCGAGCAGGCTCGCTCCCACAGGGGTCTTGTGAACATTGGAGATCTACTGTGGGAGCGAGCCTGCTCGCGAAGGGGCCCTCAAATTCAATACTGATTTCGGATCAATTGTCGCTCCTGCGCCAAACCCCTTTCCCACTCAACCGCTCCCGATCATGCGGTGCCGTGAAATCCTGCGCCGGTCCTTTCGGCACGATCCCGGTCGGGTTGATGGTCTTGTGGCTGCCGTAGTAGTGATTCTTGATGTGCTGAAAATCCACCGTCCCCGCAATCCCCGGCCACTGATACATTTCCCGTAGCCAATTCGACAGGTTCGGATAATCGGCAATCCGCCGCAGATTGCACTTGAAGTGCCCGTAATACACCGCGTCGAAACGAATCATCGTCGTAAACAGCCGAACATCCGCTTCAGTCAGGTATTCACCCGTCAGGTAGCGATTGGAGCCCAGCAACAACTCCAACCGATCCAGCTCGCCGAACAACTCATCGAACGCCTCTTCATAAGCCTTTTGCGAGGTGGCGAACCCGGCGCGGTACACGCCGTTGTTCACTGCCGGGTAAATCCGCTCATTCAACGCGTCGATCTCACTGCGCAACGGCGCCGGGTAGAAATCCAGGTCATTGCCGGTCAAGTCGTCAAACGCGCTGTTGAACATGCGGATGATCTCCGCCGATTCATTGTTGACGATACGGTTCTGCTGTTTGTCCCAGAGCAGCGGCACGGTGACGCGGCCGGTGTAGTCGGCAGTCTCGGCGGTGTAGCGCTGATGCATGAAATTGAAGTGATCGAGCTTGTCGCCAGTCGAGCCGAGATTCTGGTCGAAGGTCCAGCCGTTTTCCAGCATCAGCCAACTGACTACCGAGACATCGATCAGGCTCTCGAGGCCTTTGAGTTTGCGCAGGATCAGCGTGCGATGAGCCCACGGACAGGCGAGGGACACATAGAGATGATAGCGACCGGCCTCGGCCGCAAAGCCACCGACACCACTCGGGCCTGGCTGGCTGTCGGCCGTTACCCAGTTGCGACGTTGCGCCTGTTCACGCTGGAATGCGCCGTCCTTGCTGCTTTCGTACCACTGATCGTGCCAGCGGCCTTCGACTAATAAACCCATTTCAAGACTCCTCGACCCATAAGCGTTGGAGAGGAGTCTATTCGCATAGGTTCGAACAAAAAGCGCAAAGGTTGGGCAGTTATGATCGGTTAAATCGATCTGTCCCGCGCGTCCCAATACTTCTGGGCGGTCTCGAAGGCTTGTTCACGGGTCTGGCCGAGGCCGCGCAAGGCCAGGGCCATGGTCGCAACCAGCGCCATTTGTGGATAGCTGTCGACCACGTCGCCGCGCCAGACGGCTTTCAAATGTTCGGGATCGAGGCTGGCTGGCTTGACGTGGCGCTGGGCCGACAGTTGCGGCCATTCCTCGTCCCAGCTGGCGCCACCGGTGGTGCCGTACAAGTGGCTGTCGGCGTCCGGGTTGATCTCGATTTCACCGCCATCGCCTTTCACCACGATCGCGGTGTCGCCGAGCAAACCGCTGGCATCGCGATGCACCGCCTGGTAGCCAGGGTGGAAAATGCTTTGCAGGCCACAGCGAGCGCCCAACGGATTGAGGATCCGTGCCAGGGAATGGATCGGCGAACGCAGGCCCAGGGTGTTGCGCAGGTCGATCATCCGTTGCAATTGCGGCGCCCAATCCGTTAGCGGCATGAACGCCAGGCCGCCCTGGTCCAGCGCCGAGCCGACCTGCTGCCAGTTGCGACACAGCGGGATCTGCAAGGTGTCGAGCAACTGTTCGCTGTACAGCCGACCTGCCGTGTGCGCGCCGCCACCGTGCATGAAGATCCGCACACCGTTCTGCGCCAGGCACTTGGCCGCCAGCAGATACCACGGCAGATGACGTTTCTTGCCGGCATAGGTCGGCCAGTCCAGATCGACATTCAACGCCGGTGCCTGCAAGCGTTCACGCAAGGCTTCGGTAAATCCCGCCATCTCCTCGGCGCTTTCTTCCTTGTGCCGCAGCAGCATCAGGAAAGCGCCAAGCTGGGTGTCCTCGACCTTATCGTCGAGCACCATGCCCATGGCCTGGCGGGCTTCTTCACGGGTCAGATCGCGGGCACCGCGTTTGCCTTTGCCGAGGATGCGCACGAACTGGGCAAACGGGTGCTCGGCAGGCGTTTCGAGGGTCAGCGCTGGATAGTCGGTCATAAGCAATTCGTCGGTTTGGGCAGGCCCGCCAGCTTCGCGGCGAGTTTGGCAGGGGTGCCTTTGAACAGTCGGTTCAGGTGCAGGCTGTTGCCTTTTTCCGGGCCGAGCTTCAATGCGGTGTACTTGATCAGCGGCCGGGTGGCCGGGGACAGCTGGAATTCGGCGTAGAAGCTGCGCAGCAGTTCGAGGATTTCCCAGTGTTCGGGACTCAACTCGATGTCCTCGGCGGCGGCGAGGGCGCTGGCGACCTCAAAGGACCAGTCGCTCAGTTCGACCAGGAAACCGTCCTTGTCCAGCTCGATGGCGCGGGCGCCGACGGTCAGGGCATTCATAACCAACTGTTGACCTTGTCGTAGTGAATCGACAGTGCGACGAAGGCCGGGTAGTCGATGGCCTTGGCCCAGTCAGGCGTTTGCAAGGCGCGAGCCTGGACGTCTTCAGCCAGCACAAACAGTTTCAGACTGCGGGTGCTCAGCGCATTGAAAGGCGCGGTGCCCGGTTGCAAGGCATAGGCCGCATCGCCAGACAGCAGCAATGCATCGTCAGCGCCCATCACACGCAGGCAACTGGTCAGGCGATCGTCGCCGAACGGGGAATGAGACAACACATGCAAAGTCGACATCAGAGGGTGATCACTTGGTGGTAACGGTCAATAAGTGCGGTGATTTCGCCGACAGTCAGCACCTGGGCTTCTTCAAGCGACAACGCCTTGGGGTCCAGGCCGCGTTCGGCCGCGCTGTCGCCACAGACGAACAGGTCCTCGACACCGAACATCGGCAGGGCCTGCAGGTTGGCACTCAGGTCTTTTTGCTGCAAAGCCCTGGCGTCCTGGTTTGCGGCGAGCTGAAACACGCCGTCATCGAGAAACAGCAGGCCGATCGGCAGATCGAAGGCGCCGCCGGCCAGTACGATGTCCAGCGCTTCGCGGGCGTTCGGCCCGGACCAGGGGGACTGTCGGCTGATAATCAGCAAGGATCTGCGCATTTCACGCGCCTCCGAAACAGATCAGGCGGTCGGCGTCCTGCACCGCGTCGTGCAACTGACCGAGACCGGACAATTCCCACGGCGCGCCAACGGCAACCGCTGCGCGCTGATAACGGCCGGCTTCCTCTTCGTTCAACACACCACGACGCAGGGCGGCGGCAATGCACACCACGCCATCGAGCTGATGTTCAGTGACGAAGTTGCGCCATTGTTTGGGCAAGTCCTGCTCATCCTGAGGCGTGACCACGCTGCCGGAGGCGTTATAGACGCCGTCCTGATAGAAAAACAGCCGGACAATCTCATGCCCGCCGGCCAGCGCGGCCTGGGCGAACAGCAAGGCGCGGCGCGAGGAGGGTGCATGGGCGGCGGAAAACAGCGCGATGGCGAACTTCATGATGGACTCGATCAGCGAAACTGCGGCCATGATAAAGCTTTATCGGCGGGGCGGCGAAGTGCGTTTACTCATAGACCGAGTCGCCCCCTTCGCGAGCAGGCTCCCCCCCCCCGGGGGTTTGGGG
>DQGF01000272.1 GCA_003525045.1 Pseudomonas sp.
CGAGCAAGCTCGCTCCTACAGTATTGGCATTGGGCCAGGCCCCGTTCATCCAGATGAACGGGGCCTTTGTGCGTAAAAAAGAATGCTTCTCGAAACCCACGGCATAATGCGCGCCGTGATAATTATTTTCGAACGAACAAGGCGAGCGACGTGTTGAAGAAAACCCTGTTCCAGTTGCACTGGTTTTTCGGCATCAGCGCCGGGCTGGTCCTGGCCCTGATGGGCATTACCGGGGCGACGGTATCGTTTGAGGATGAGATCCTGGGTGCGTTGAACCCCTCGGTGCGGCAGGTCGAAAAACAGGTCGCCGGTGTGCTTCCGCCTGCGGAGCTGGTGGAGAAAATCGAAGGTGACTCGGACAAGAAAGTCGCGATGATCTGGGTCGAGACCGACAGCGGCAACGCTGCGCGAGTGTCCTTTACCCCGCCACCGGGCGAGCGCCGCGGCGAGATGCGCTACTTCAACCCGTACACCGCCGAATTCATGGGCGATGCCGTCGGCCAGGATTTTTTCGGCTTCATGCTGAAAATGCACCGTTTCCTCGCGATGGGCGATACCGGACGGCAGATCACGGGTGCCTGTACGCTGATCCTGGTGTTCTTCTGCCTGTCCGGTCTCTACTTGCGCTGGCCGCGTCAATGGAAAAGCTGGCGTGCCTGGCTGACCCTCGACTGGAAGAAAAAGGGCCGCAGCTTCAATTGGGACCTGCACTCGGTGGCAGGGACCTGGTGCCTGGTGTTTTACCTCCTGGCAGCGCTGACCGGGTTGTCCTGGTCCTATGAGTGGTACAACAAGGGCCTGACCCGGTTGCTTTCCGATTCGCCGCAAAACGAGCGGGTTCGCGGTGGTCGTGGTCCTGCACCAACGGGTCCGGCCCCGACGGCCGATTATGCGGCCATGTGGAGCAGCATCTACAGCGCTGCCGGGCCGCACCTGTCCGCCTACAACATTCGTATGCCGCCGGTGGTCGGGCAGCCGGCGACGGTGTTTTACCTGCTGAACACCTCACCGCACGATCGTGCGCTGAACCAGATCACCCTTGACCCTGCCACTGGCCTCGTCAAACGGCATGACCGTTACAGCGACAAAAGCCTCAAGGCGCAATTGCTGACCAGCATCTACGCGCTGCACGTCGGCAGCTATTTCGGCATTGTCGGGCGGATCATCCTGACGATCAGCGCGCTGACCATGCCGTTGTTCTTTGTCACAGGCTGGTTGCTGTACCTCGATCGTCGACGCAAGAAAAAGCAGATCAAGGATGCCCGCAAAGGTCTGGCGCAATCGGGCGGCAATGCGCCAGCCTGGTTGATCGGTTTCGCCAGCCAGAGCGGATGTGCCGAGCAATTGGCGTGGCAGACCGCCGGGCAATTACAGGCCGCCGGATTGCCGGTGAAGGTCCAGCCGCTGGCGAATGTCAGTGAGCAGGATCTGCGCGATTCCAGCAACGCGCTGTTCGTGGTCAGCACCTTCGGCGATGGTGAAGCGCCGGACAGCGCCCGGGGCTTCGAACGCAAGGTGCTGGGCCAGGCGCTGAGCCTGGAGAGCCTGAACTACGCCGTGCTCGGCCTCGGTGATCGGCAGTATCAACACTTCTGCGGTTTCGCCCGACGCTTGCACACCTGGTTGGGCGAACACGGCGGCAAGACCCTGTTCGCCCCGGTGGAGGTCGACAGCGGCGACCCTTACGCCTTGCGTCACTGGCAACAGCAACTCGGTCTGGTGACCGGACAGGCGCCCGTGGACACCTGGCAAGCGCCCGGCTATGACAACTGGCCCCTGGTCCGCCGCGATTTGCTCAACCCTGACAGCAGCGGCTCGGGTGTGTACTTGCTGGGCCTCGCCGCCCCCTCCACCAGCAGCTGGCTGGCCGGTGATCTGGTGGAAGTACTGCCGCGCAATTGCCCATGGGCGATCGAGCACTTCCTCGATGGCCTGGGGATCGACGGTCGGGCCATGGTCAAGCTCGATGACCTGTCGCAACCGCTGGAGCAAGCCCTTGCCAGTCGACAACTGCCCCAGAACCGGGCTCATCTTGTCGATCTGCACGCGCAAGCGCTGGTGGACGCCCTGGTGCCGTTGGCCATGCGCGAATACTCCATCGCTTCGATTGCCGCCGATGGCGTGCTGGAACTGATCGTGCGCCAGGAACTGCATCCCGACGGCACTCTCGGCATCGGCTCAGGCTGGTTGACCGAACACGCACCGGTGGGCAGCACCATCAGCCTGCGGGTACGGCGTAACAGCGGTTTCCATCTGCCAACCGAGCCGGTGCCGATGATTTTGCTGGGCAACGGTACCGGGCTGGCGGGGCTGCGCAGCTTGCTCAAGGCGCGGATTGCCGACGGGCAGCAACGTCATTGGCTGTTGTTCGGAGAACGCAATCGCGAGCACGACTACTTGTGCCGCGATGAGCTTGAAGAATGGCTGATTTCGGGTGATCTGGAACGGTTGGACCTGGCGTTCTCACGGGATCAGGCCGAGAAGATCTACGTGCAGGATCGACTGCGCGAGTCGGCCGCAGAACTGAAGAAATGGCTGGCGGATGGTGCGGTCATTTACATCTGCGGCAGCTTGCAGGGGATGGCTTCAGGGGTGGATCACGTGCTTAACGAACTGCTCGGAATCGAAGCGGTCGACCGCCTGATCGAACAAGGCCGCTACCGCCGCGACGTTTACTGACACCACACCATCAAATGTGGGAGCGGGCTTGCTCGCTCCCACAAGGACTCCACTGTGCCAGCTTGCAATTTCCCTCTGTCGGGGCCGTGGTCGCCACTGACTTGTATATTTATTGAGCTGTGATAGTGTCCAAGTACGCCTCAACTCATCGAGGCTCGTGAAAACCCCGCCTATTTCTGGCGGGGTTTTGCTTTTTTCGTGCAGAAGAAAGGAGTCTGCCCCGATCATGACAACACCTTCCATCACCCTTACCCGTCTGGACGTACAACGTCTGGAGCGCCTGATCGACAGCCTGGATGACACGCTGCCGGGCGTTATCGCGCTGCAAACCGAACTGGACCGCGCCGATACCCTGGTCGGTCACGATGAAGTGCCCGCCGATGTCGTCACGATGAATTCCCGTGTGCATTGTCGTGAAGAAATCAGCGGCAAGGACTACCACCTGACGTTGGTTTATCCGAAGGATGCCAACGCTGACGAAGGCAAAATTTCGATTCTGGCGCCAGTGGGCAGTGCCTTGCTCGGCCTAAAGGTTGGCCAGCACATCGACTGGCCGGCTCCGGGCGGCAAGACCCTCAAACTGAACCTGCTGGAAGTCGAATTGCAGCCTGCCCATGGCGGCGACTTCCCGGAATGACATTCCCTCAGACCTGTTCGAGCGCTTCGTTCAATGCGTGCTCCAGGTCGGCCTTGTAGCGCAAATAAAGATTGCTTGAACACTGACTATCACCGAGCAGGCCGGACAGGTCCAGGTCGGTGATGTAGCAACGATAGCGCTCGGTCTCGCGGCGCTGCTCGACGATTTCCCGGGCGACCACGCTGAACAGCTGGTCGCCATGTTCCAGCTCTGAAAACTCCCGCTGATTGCAATACAACGTAACTTGCACTTGCCCTGGTGCGGCTTTGCCGACGATCGCCTGGACGTCGTAGAACGGTTTATTGACCGGCATTTGCGGCGCCGGTCGGGCTTCGACCCTGCGCGCCCGCACGGGGCCCGATGGCAGCAGCTGGAAATACAAGGTTTCCCGACTCAAGGGGTGGGCGGCGTCCATCGGCAGCAAGGCGTCGCGCCGGTATTGGATCGATTGCAGGAACCTCTGCAACGGCACCAGCAGACTTTGCTCATCGTGATAGGGCAAACGCTGGTGCCACAGGGCGTTGAATTCATCCAGTACATACAGATCGGCGTGGAATGCGCTGATCCGGTAGAACACCTGAACGCATTCGGGCTTCCCCATTGGCAATACCAGCGCCAGATCCTGGTCTTCAAGTGCCATCGGGTCCAGGTGCAACGGGCTGTAGCTGGCCATTTCCTTGCCCAGGTATTCGACCAGCGCTGGCAGCGTAGCGAGGGCGACGTGGTTGATATTGCCGGGCACCAGCTCCAGCACGTGGTAATGCTGCTGGACCTGAATCAGGTAGCGCTGATTGAGTTCGCTCAGCAGCAGGTTCTGCGCGGTGTCGAGAATTTCTTCGACCCGCCGGGCGATGAATTGCGCGCGATTGTGACAAAAGCAACGAACCCGCAGCTTGGGCTGTGGCAGCGCGCTCGGCAGGTTGTTGAGGTAGTCACGTATGCAGTCGAGCAAGGCATGGCGGCCATCAAAATGGCTCACCAGTACTTCGTTCCAGCTGTTGAGCGTGACCTGGTCCAGGGTCAGCACCAGATTTTCCCGAACCCCGGCGTAACTCAGGGAATCGGTGCGCTCAGTGGTCATCAGGATATTCAGGTCGCGGTGGTGCTTGAGCGGATCGATGCCGACGTTCACCAGAATCAGCACTTCGCTCGGCACGCTCGCACGCAACAGCGGTTCTTCGGCGACGGTCGCCAGGGGCAGGGCGATGATCTGTTGCAGGCTGCCGAGCAGGTTGAACAGTTCGAACTCGCTCAGGTCGCTGCTGCCGGGGTGCAAGGCCAGACGGGTGCTGCTGTCGATGACGCCATTGCGGTGGCACCAGGTCAGCAGTTCCAGCAATTGACGACTGCGCTTGATCGGCGCGAAATGCTCCCACTCGTGGGCCGTCAGGCTGCCGTTATACAAACCCCATTGAGTTTGCCCGGACTCTTTCGTGTTCGGCGCCTGGACCAGGGTCAGGGTGTCTTCGGCCAAGTCCGGGGCGATGCCCGGGTTGATGAACTCGACCTTGTTTGCCTTGCGCTCGAAGGCTGCATACAGCCGTCGACCCAGCACGTTGAGGTCGCGTTTGTTGATCAGGCTGACGGCTTGTTCGCTGCGGGCGAATTGGGTCAGGAAGCGGTAGCTGTAATTGAGCTCGTTGACCAAGGCCCGACGCTCAGAGCCGACCTGACGGACTTTCCACTGGCTGCGGCTATCGAGCAGGGCCAGCTGACGCTGATCCCAACGCCATTCGTGGGCCAGGCGCTCAAGCAGCGAGCGTTGCCAGCTCTGGGTGCGACTGCTGCCGGTGAGCTTGCAATTGACTTTCAAATACAGCGCGCGCCGTACCAGCTCCAGACGTTCCGGCTCGTCACGGGCGGTGAGGTATTCCTCGAGGCGTCGGTAAACCACGACGTATGGATCCAGCTCATCGAGGTCGAGCTGGTTGGCGAATACGGCTTGTTTGAAGCGCAGGCTGAGGCAATGCACTGTGGGGTGTTCGCTGGCATAGACCTCGATCAGCAACAGCTTGAGCACCGACTTGTACGGCGATTCGATGCCCTTGAACAACTGCCACAGCCCGGCGCCGATGAATTCGCCGGGCGGAATGTACGCCAGATGCCCCAGGTCCAGGGTTTCGTCGGCACGAATGAAGCGTTTGGAAAGCAAGGCGTGGGTATAGCGTTCGTAAGCGGATTCTTCATAAACCGGCACCAGCCACCAGATCGGCGTGCGTCCGGCCAGCCAGATCGCGGTGCGGTAGAACTCGTCCAGCAGCAGATAGTGCTGGGTGGTGCCGCAGTCTTCGGAGCTCAGTTGATTGTCGCGATCGCCGAGCACGAAGCGGGCCGGGTCGATCAGGAAAAAGTGCGCCTCGGCGCCCTGGGTAGCGGCCCAGGTTTCGAGCAGCTGGCACTTTTTACGCAGCTCGGTCAGTTCGTTTTCGCTCAAGTCCGGTGCGTGACAGACCCATACGTCCATGTCGCTCTGATCGGCCTGGGCCAGGGTGCCAAGGCTGCCCATCAGGAACAGGCCGTGAATCGGTCGGGGCGGATTGCTGCCGTGGCGCGGTTTATAGGAAAACGAGCGGGTCAGGCGTTGGGCATCGGCGAGGGCGCTGGCGTCCGGTTCGTAGTTCGACAATCCGGCCGGCGTGGAGCCCGAAACATAACCCGGCAGCAGTGGATGATTGACATGAAAAAACAGCGGCAACAGGGTCAACACGCCTTGCTGGCGGGTTGATAGCCCTTCCATGGCGCGCGCCATGCGGCCCTCATTGAGCTTCAGAAACCGTGCGCGCAGTTGGCTCAGAACCTTGCGGTCGATTCCCTCTTCCAGGTCGGGGCGGATTTCATGGGTGCGGGTCATGTCAGCTCAATCCGGCTTGCAGGGCTCGGACGTGGGAGGGCTCGGGATGAGGGGCAGTTTAGCGCCTCGGCCCCGGGTTTTTTTAGCTGATTTTGTTTCTCTGGCGTCAGATTTCTATCGCGCAGAGACTGAGTGCCCGCGGAAATCCCGTCGCAGGGGTTTCCGTGGGCGCTGCGGTAATGCTCAGGCAGTTTCCGGGACGTTGAGTATGGTCAGAACGGTTTGCACATTTTGCGCGGCGTCACGACCCAGACTGGTCAGATAACCACCATCTGGCTGGGTGATCAGTTCTTTGCCGAACAGTCTTTGGGCGGCAGCAATGGCTTTCGGGG
Organism: Pseudomonas sp.; assembly: GCA_003525045.1. GTDB lineage: Bacteria > Pseudomonadota > Gammaproteobacteria > Pseudomonadales > Pseudomonadaceae > Aquipseudomonas. The sequence goes on from DQGF01000272.1 coordinate 6,500, forward strand.
CAGCGGTCTGATGAATTTTCAGGCCTTCCTGGGAACTGTCCAGGTTGAAGAGTGCGAGGATTTCCAGTTCGGCAACCAACTCAGGGGTAAGCGACATAAGGACTCCAGACTTTCTAGGAATTGGACGATAGCGCCCCTAAGGTGAGCCCACTCGTGCGGCATGTCCAGTGCTCGCGACAGGGTTTTTTCGCCTCGGGCAATATTCCCCGATGGGTAGTGCGTAGCGGGGTGGTTACCAGTGTAGTCAGGGGCCAGAGGAAGGCAGGAATGATTGGTGACAATCTGTGTGGGAGGGGGCTTTTGTAGCGAGGGAGCTTGCTCCCGTTCGGCTGCGAGGCAGCCGCCGAACCGGTAAGCAGGGGGTACCTGGCGAAATGCGCGCGCAGCTTTGGGGTCGCTTCGCGACCCAGCGGGAGCAAGCTCCCTCGCCACAGAAGCTCACGCCCATCAAGTGGTGCTTACTTCTTCTCCGGCGGCAACTCTGGCAATGCACGCAGCGCTGTTTCGTACCATTCGGTGTTGAACGCGCGGTCTTCTTCGAGGATCGCGTCGATTTCAACTGCCAGGACATGGGCCATCAGGTTGAGGATTTCCTCACGCTCGTAACCCACCAGGGTCAGCTTGTTGAAGGTCGCCTTGGCCGCCGGTGGATTGTCGCTTTCGATCTGGTTTTCGATGGCTTCGACCAGGGTGTTTTCGGCGAACTCTTCTTCGTCGATGTCGATATCAGTTGGCTCGCTCATGGCAGGCTCCTCAAGGAAAGGCGGCCAGTTTACCTGCATTCAGCATTGTGATGCTGCTGACAAGAAGCACCTCGGCGTTCTATAAGGGACGCTGCCAACCCCTGCACGGCCTGGAGGCTATGTGATGCTCAAGCTTTATGGATTTTCCGTCAGCAACTACTACAACATGGTGAAGCTGGCGCTGCTGGAGAAGGGACTGCCGTTCGAAGAAGTACTGTTTTACCCAGGGCCGAGCGCCGAAGCGTTAGCCATCAGCCCGCGCGGGAAGGTACCGGTGCTGGGCGTGGAACAGGGGTTTGTCAACGAAACCAGTGTGATTCTCGAGTACATCGAGCAGAGCCAGAAAGGCACGCCATTGCTGCCGAGCGATCCTTTTGAGCGGGCGCAGATACTGGCGCTGGCCAAGGAAATCGAGCTGTACATCGAGTTGCCGGGTCGCGCCTGTTATCCCGAGGCCTTTTTCGGCTTGTCGGTGCCCGAGTCGATCAAGGACAAAACCAAAGCTGAACTGCTGTTGGGGTTTGCATCCCTGGGCAGGCACGGCAAGTTCGCCCCTTATGTGGCGGGTGACAGTTTGAGCGTGGCGGATTTGTATTTTCTGTACAGCGTGCCGCTGGCCTGTGCGGTGGCTCAGAAGCTGTTCGATATCGATCTGTTGGCTGAGATGCCAGCGGCCAAAGCGCTACTGGAGCTGCTGGAGCAGAATCCGAACGTGCAGCGGATTGCAAAGGACAAGGAAGCGGCGATGCCGGCGTTTATGGCGATGGTCGCGTCCAAGAAGTAGATTTTGTAGCGCCTTCAAGAATGCATTCGCGGGCAAGCCTCGCT
>DQGF01000376.1 GCA_003525045.1 Pseudomonas sp.
ATCAATGTTGCCTGACACACCGCTTTCGCGGGCAAGCCTCGCTCCTACGGTTTCTATCGCATAATGGCTGGCCTTGGCGTTGTGTCAGGGGATTCTTCGGGAGATGCAGGTGTGTTGAACGCGCGGCTGATTGGAGTGGTTGTGCTGACTGGCGCCTTATCCGGCTGCGGCAATGGCGACTCCATGGAAAGCTTCGGCGGCCCGACCATGGGTAGCACCTATTCGATCAAATACCTGCGCCAGGCCGGTCTTGCGGCTCCGGCGGAAGTCCGGGTCGAGGTCGAAAAAATTCTTGCGCAAGTCGATCAACAAATGTCGACCTACCGCAGCGACTCCGCCATTGAGCGCTTCAATGATCTGCCCGCCAACCGCTGTCAGAAAATGCCCGCGCCGATCCTCAAATTGATCCGCGTCGGTGAGCAGCTGTCCGAGCAAAGTGAAGGCGCCTTCGACCTGACGGTAGAACCGCTGCTCAATCTCTGGGGGTTCGGCCCGCAGGCCCGTGGGGAAAAAGTGCCCAGCGCCCAGGCGCTGGCCGAAGTGCGGCAGCGAGTCGGTTACCAGCACTTGCGCATCGAAAGCGATCAGCTGTGCAAGGATGCCGCCGTCGAAGTCGACTTCAACAGCATCGCCGCTGGCTACGCCGTCGACACCATTGCCGCCAGGCTCGACGCGATGGGCATCCACAATTACCTCGCCGAAGCCACCGGCGAGCTCAAGGCTGCCGGGAAAAAACTCGATGGCTCACCCTGGCGCATCGCCCTCGAGGAGCCCAGGGATGATCAGCAGGTCGCGCAAAGAATCCTGGCTGTCGACGGCTACGGCGTTTCCACTTCCGGTGACTACCGAAATTATTTCGAGCAGGACGGCAAGCGCTATTCCCACACCTTCGACGCCCGCACCGGTGCACCGGTCTCACACACCCTGGCGTCAGTCACGGTGATTCATCCTTCAACGTTGATGGCCGATGGCTTATCCACCCTGTTGCTGATTCTCGGCCCGGAGCGGGGTTGGGACTACGCAGAAAAACACGATATCGGTGCATTCTTTGTGATTCGTGCCGATAGCGGTTTTGTCATACGAACCAATCAGGCTTTTGAGCGCCTGAGCGGTGCAAAGGTCGAGTGATGATGGCGATCCGGGCATTGAAAACTGGCGTTGTAGTGCAGGCAAAAGTAGCCTACGACACGACCAAGGGTTAATGTGCCCGGCGTTGACGCTTCTATAGACTGTGTCCGGGTTCTGCATTGGCCCCAAATTGTTCCTTCACGCCGCAGATCGGCGTGATTTAGCCGCAGGTGCCGAGGGTGCCGCGGCCTGTTCTGAGGAGTACGCATGGCTGTCTACAACTACGACGTGGTGGTGCTGGGTTCCGGCCCGGCAGGAGAAGGCGCGGCAATGAACGCCGCCAAAGCAGGGCGCAAGGTGGCGATGGTCGATAGCCGTCGCCAGGTCGGCGGCAACTGCACCCACCTGGGTACCATCCCGTCCAAGGCATTGCGTCACTCGGTCCGGCAGATTATGCAGTTCAACACCAACCCGATGTTCCGGGCCATTGGTGAGCCGCGCTGGTTTTCGTTCCCGGACGTGTTGAAAAGCGCCGAAAAAGTTATTTCCAAACAAGTCGCTTCGCGCACCGGCTACTACGCCCGTAACCGCGTCGACGTGTTCTTCGGCACCGGCAGCTTCGCCGACGAGCAAACCATCGAAGTGGTCTGCGCCAACGGCGTGGTCGAGAAGCTGGTGGCCAAGCACATCATCATCGCCACCGGCTCGCGCCCGTATCGCCCGGCGGACATCGATTTCCACCACCCGCGCATCTACGATAGCGACACCATCCTCAGCCTCGGCCACACCCCGCGCAAACTCATCGTTTACGGCGCCGGTGTGATCGGTTGTGAGTACGCCTCGATCTTCAGCGGCCTGGGTGTACTGGTTGAACTGGTGGATAACCGCGGTCAGTTGCTGAGCTTCCTCGACTCGGAAATTTCCCAGGCCCTGAGCTACCACTTCAGCAACAACAACATCACGGTTCGCCACAACGAAGACTACGACCGCGTCGAAGGCGTGGACAGCGGCGTGATCCTGCACCTCAAGTCCGGCAAGAAGATCAAGGCCGACGCCTTGCTCTGGTGCAACGGCCGTACCGGCAACACCGATCAGCTGGGTCTGGAAAACGTCGGCGTGAAGGTCAACAGCCGTGGCCAGATCGAAGTCGACGAGGCCTACCGTACCTGCAAGCCGAACATCTACGGTGCCGGTGACGTGATTGGTTGGCCGAGCCTGGCCAGTGCTGCTCACGACCAGGGCCGTTCGGCCGCTGGCAGCATCGTTGACAACCATAGCTGGCGCTTCGTCAACGACGTGCCGACCGGCATCTACACCATTCCGGAGATCAGCTCGATCGGCAAGAACGAGCAGGAGCTGACCCAGGCCAAGGTGCCGTACGAAGTGGGCAAGGCGTTCTTCAAGGGCATGGCGCGGGCACAAATCGCCGGCGAGCCGCAGGGCATGCTGAAGATCCTATTCCACCGCGAGACCCTGGAAGTACTGGGCGTGCACTGTTTCGGTTATCAGGCGTCGGAGATCGTGCACATCGGTCAGGCGATCATGAACCAGCCGGGCGATCTGAACACCCTGAAGTATTTCGTCAACACCACGTTCAACTACCCGACCATGGCCGAAGCCTATCGGGTAGCCGCCTACGATGGCCTCAACCGGCTTTTTTGAGCGGCTCCGGCCGGTGGCCTGAGCCGGCCGGGGAGACCGATTTCAGCAATTCTCAAGGGTGGCGCTGGCCAAACCGGGAAAGTCTGTAATCAGGCTGTCAACGCCGAAGTCGGCGAGTCTGCGCATCAGCGCGGGCTCGTTGACTGTCCACACCGACACATGCAACCCCTGACGCTGCGCCTTCTGCAGGCGTTCCGGCGTACACAGGGTCCAGTTCAGCGCCAGCATCTCACAGCCGTAGCCTTGCGCGACCTTCAACGGGTCGAGCCAGGCATACTCGGCCACCAGTCCGCGGGACACGTCCGGCACCAGGTCCAGCGCGGCTTTCAACACTTCCCGTGAACTCGAGGTGATCGTCACCTTGTCCAGCAGCCCATGGCGCTGAGCCATTTCACGAATCGCCAGCACGGTGGTTGCGGCGCGGGTGCGTGAAGCGCTTTTGACTTCCAGCTGCCAATGCTCGAAATCGCATTTCTCGAACAGTTCTTCCAGCGTCGGGATCGGGCACGGCTTGATCCAGCCCGGGCCGCCCTTGCGCGCGTCGTAGGTTACCAGCTCGTTTGCGGTGTGCTCGACCACCTTGCCGCGACGGTCGGTGGTGCGCTTGAGGGTCGGGTCGTGGATGACCATCAACTCGCCATCCATGGACAGGTGCAGGTCCAGTTCGCAGCGGCGCACGCCGTGCTTGAGACATTCCTGAAAGCTGGTCAGGGTGTTTTCCGGTGCTTCGCCCTTGGCGCCGCGGTGGCCGTAGATGAGGGTCACGGTTCTTCCTTAAATTAATTGCCTGATTCGGTTTGTTCGCGGGCCAGGCGTCGTTCCTGGGCCTGCCTCTGCAAAATGTAGCGGGCCAGCAATTGCCGCTGGGCATCGGTCGGGTATTGGAACTCGGTGCCGATGTCGTAGCCATCGCCCTTGCGGTCGCAATGGGTGACGCGAGCCCGCAGCAACAGGCCGAGGGCTTGCGGCATCAACACCAGCTTGATCGACAGGTGCGCGCCGGCGGCAAGGGGCGTCGGATGCTGGAAGTCGATGCCGCCTTCGGAAATGATCACCGGCTGCGGCTCGCCGATTTGCCCGAGCACGGTGATGGCGATCACCTGGCTGAGCAGATCGATGCGTTTATTCTGGGATTTGAGGAACGCCGCGAGGTGACGGTCGCGCTCGCTGATCTGGCGCAGCAGGTGTTGCGACTCGAATTCGCTGAGGTGCAGTTCGCTGAGCAAGTTGAAGAGCGGAGAAGCATCCTGCAACACTTCCTGGCCCAAGGCTTCGGGAGCGGACAGAGGCCGAATTTCCAGTGCGATCGTGTCCTCGATACGGTAGTATTCGCGGCGATCTTCTTCATCTAATGTCGACATGGCGAACCCATGGTAGCGGCGGTGGTCTGAGTGTAAAGCTGGTTATCGACCCCCGCCACAAGGACGTTCCTTTTCCCTCCGAACAAGCCCCGACATGTTCAGACCTCTCTTCGTATTTATTGGCACGCGTTATACCCGTGCAAAGCGTCGCAATCATTTTGTGTCCTTCATTTCCCTGACCTCGATCATTGGACTCGCCCTCGGCGTGGTCGTGATGATCGTGGTGCTGTCGGTCATGAACGGCTTCGATCATGAGATGCGCACCCGCGTGCTGGGCATGGTGCCCCACGCGACCATCGAGTCCGGTGAACCGATCAGCGACTGGCCAAGCCTGGCCGCCAAGGTCAAGCAGAACCCGCAGGTGACGGCCGTGGCGCCGTTCACCCAGATGCAGGGGTTGCTGACCAACAAGGGCAAGGTCTCCAAAGTCCTGCTCAATGGTATCGATCCGGCGCTGGAGCGGCAGGTGTCGATCATCGACAAGTTCATGCTGCAGGGCAAACTCGACGACCTGGCGCCCGGCAGTTTCGGCATCGTCATCGGCGACAAGGCGGCCGCCAAACTGGGTGCGGCCATCGGCGACAAGCTGACGTTTGTCGCGCCGGAAGTCACCGTGACCCCGGCCGGGATGTTCCCGCGCATGAAACGCTTTACTGTGGTCGGCATCTTCCATGTCGGCGCCGGTGAGATCGACGGCTACCTGGGCGTGACCAACCTGCAGGACCTGGCGAAGCTGCATCGCTGGAAGCCGGACCAGGTGCAGGGCATTCGCTTGAAGTTCGACGACCTGTTCCAGGCGCCGCGCACCGCGTGGAACATCGCCCAGCAGCTTGGCGAAGACCATTTCTATGCCCGGGACTGGACGCGCACCCACGGCAATCTGTATCAGGCGATCCGCATGGAAAAAGCCATGATCGGTCTGCTGTTGCTGCTGATCGTCGCCGTGGCCGCGTTCAACATCATTTCCACGCTGGTGATGGTGGTGAACGACAAGAAGGGCGACATCGCGATCCTGCGCACCCTCGGCGCCACGCCGGGTTCGATCATGGCGATCTTCATGGTGCAGGGCACGGTCATCGGTGTGGTCGGGACGCTGATCGGCGCCGTGGTCGGGATCTTCGCCGCGCTGAATGTCAGCGCCGCGATCTCGGCCCTCGAAGGCCTGATCGGCCACAAGTTCCTCAACGCCGACGTGTACTTCATCGATTACCTGCCGTCGCAAGTGCAGAGCGACGATGTGTTGATGGTCTGCGCCGCCGCGTTGGTCCTGAGTTTCCTCGCCACCCTGTATCCAGCCTGGCGTGCCGCGCGCACCCAGCCTGCGGAGGCGCTACGTTATGAGTGAGTCGGGCATGAGTGATAAAGCAATCTTGAGTTGCCGCAACCTGGGCAAATCCTACGAGGAAGGCCCAGAGTCGGTAGAGGTTCTGGCGGGTCTGCAACTGGAGCTGCATCCGGGTGAGCGCGTGGCGATTGTCGGCACCTCGGGTTCGGGCAAAAGTACCTTGCTCAACCTGTTGGGCGGCCTCGACACGCCCACCAAGGGCAGCGTCTGGCTGGCCGGTGAAGAGCTGTCGGCGCTGAACGAAAAGGCCCGCGGTCTGTTGCGCAACCGGTCACTGGGTTTCGTTTACCAGTTTCACCATTTGCTGCCGGAATTCACCGCGCTGGAAAACGTC
>DQGF01000366.1:0-9752 GCA_003525045.1 Pseudomonas sp.
CGAGGCTTGCCCGCGAAGGCGGTCTGAAGATCGCCACATGACCAACGTCTTCAGCCCAGATTCTGCTCAGTCAACCGCTGCACCGCCAACTTGCGGTAATGCGACGGCGTCATGCCCTTGAGCTGCTGAAAACGCCGATTGAAATTCGAAATATTGTTAAAGCCCGATTCGAAACACACATCGGTGACCGGTTTGTCGCCATCGGCCAGCAGCTCGCAGGATTTGCTGATGCGCAAGCGATTGACGAATTCGATGAAGCAACGCCCGGTAGCTTGCTTGAACACTCGGCTGAAGTAGGTCGGCTTCATGCCCAGATACTCGGCGACTTCCTCCAGCGGCAGTTCCCGGGCGTAGTGGGCGAAGATGTAATCCACCGCGCGGTTGGTGCGGTCGATGTTGTGCTCATCAGCCAATTGTGGCGTCGTGGCACCGGACAGCACTTGGTAATCGTCGCAGGCTGCCAACAGTTCCAGCAGAATGAAAAAGTGTCCGAGCCGGGTCACGCCCTTCGTATCGGCGATACGCTGCATCAGGCTCATCGCCTGGCGGATGGTGCGCTTGCAGCGAAACTCGATGCCGTACTGCGCACGCTCCAGCAGCGGTGCCAGAGTCTTGAGTTCGGCGAACACCAGATGGCCGCTGTCGAATAACTCGTCGGTAAAGTTGACCAGCATGTCGCGCTTGGGCACCACTTCGTCTTCGGCGACCTGGCTGATCCAGTTGTGGGGCAGGTTGGGGCCGGTGAGGAACAGTGATTGCGGGTAGAAGTTGCCGATGTAATCGCCGATGAACACCTTGCCGGAACTGGCGACGATCAGGTGCAGTTCGTATTCCTTGTGGAAATGCCATCGCACCAGGGGGCAGGGGAAGCCGTGCTGGCGATAGATGATGGATAACCCGTTGTGGTCGTCCATCAGTTCGTAGGAAGGGTCGGTCACTCTAGTCGTGCGAGTCATATCAGGGTGCTTTTGTTGTTATCGCACTCTGATCATGCCTCGTTCCATCCCGTCAATGCTACCCGGTACTACGTCGAGGCAATACTCAGCGCGCCAACATCTCCAAAATCAGCTGTTCTGACGGTTCTTCGCTTCAATCCACTGCGACATATACTGGGTGCTCTTGTGCTGATGATGGCGCAGCATACTGCCGGTGAAGTTATCCCTTCTGATAGACGACAGATGCTGGCGGCACTCGTTGATTCGGGCGATCAATGCAGGACCGTGAATGGTCTGCTGGTAACGATTCGCCAGCAGCTCCAGCCCTTGCGCCTGTGCCTTTAGCCATTGGGTTTTGTCGTTGTAGAGTTGCACCGCACTATCGGCGAACGCCTGGGCCGTACGGGTCACCGCCCCCGGCCATGGCTCTTCGCCGTGCATGGCTTCCGCGCCAATCGGCGTGGTGACATTCGGTGTACCGCAGAGCATCGCGTCAACGAGCTTGCCTTTGATGCCCGCGCCGAAACGCAACGGCGCCAGGCACACCCGTGCCGCCGACATGACTTGCAAGGCATCTTCCGCCCAGTTCATCACATGAAATCCCTGAGCCGCATTGTGCAGCGCAGTGGCCTTGGGCGGTGTATAAGCGCCGTAGATGTGCAACTGCGCATTTGGCAGCTGTTCGCGGATCAGCGGCCAAAGGGTGGTCTTCATCCAGAGCACCGCGTCCCAATTGGGCGCATGGCGAAAGTTGCCGATGCTGAGAAAGTGCGCCCGATCCTCGAAGGTCGCTGGCGGCGCGCTCGGCAGGTCGACCATCAGCGGGCACCAATGCAACATGTTGCGCGGCACCTTGAATTGTTCGACCAGCAATTTGATTTCCACTTCGGAGATCATCAGATTCAAGTCACAGCGATAAATCGCGGCGATCTCCCGTTTGGCCAGATCGGTCTCGGCCATGAACTCAAACTCTGCACGCAATGCCGGCGCGAACAACTCGCTGAAATCATTGGCGTCGTCACTCGCCTTCAGGCGCTCCTTGAGGCGTAGATGGCGGGCATCGCGCAGGCTTTGCAGGTCGGACGTCTCTAGCACGCGCAAGGCATCGGGGCAGTGTTTTTCGACGCGCCAGCCGAATTGTTCTTCCATCATGAACCGATCGAACAGCACGACATCCGGGGCCAGTTGGCTGATGAATGTGTCGAAGCTACTGTTGTTCAATTCGATCGGCACTTCGCCAATGCCCAGCGCCGTCAGGTCGGCCTGGTGTTCGCCAGCGCCGGCCGGACTGCTGAAGGTGACGTCCCAGCCTTGCTCCAGGAAAGTCTCGAGAATCTGCATCATATGCCCGCCAGCCGCCGAAGATCGGGGCTCGGGCCAGACGTAACCAATGACCAGGACTCTGGTTGCGCGGGGCTGACTCATGGGAGGACATTCCTTGAAACAGGGCAGGGGAGAAATCGGGGGGTGATTAAACCACAGGCGATGGCAAACCCTGAGCCCGCTTCAGCGCAGACTAGGCGTTGGCAAGAATGCCTTTGACCTTGTCTCGCAACTGATCGATGGAGAATGGCTTGCCGATCACATGCATGCCTTCGGGTACGTCAATGCTCTCGACATAACCGCTGGCGAACAGGATGGGCAGTTGCGGACGCAGCATCCGTGCCTGTTTGGCCAGTTCTCGGCCATCCATTACCGGCAGACCGACGTCGGTCATCATCAAGTCGATGTACTGATCTTCATCATTGAGGAATTCCAGTGCCTGTTCGCTGCCATCAGCGTCGAGCACCTTGAACTCCAGTTCCTCCAGCACATCGACGATCAGCATGCGGACGATTTCATCGTCTTCGACGACAAGGATGATGGATGCAGTGGAGGACATAGTGGGGTTCTCAAAGGTTGAAAGGCGGTTGCCGGTCGATTGAAATTGCCGGGGTCTTGCATGAGTAAGTGGCGGGTCCCGACAAGTTCCCGGTGCGGTTAAAAAAAGGATAGCTACCCAAAGCCGGCAAGGATAACCGCTCCTTTGCGCTGGAGCAGCTGAATGTAGGATTTAGCGCGAAAACCTGTCAGAAAGTTGGATCATTGTGCAGGTTTTGGGCAAACTCCCTGGTTTCCCACAGATCGACAAGGCTTCCCCATGACCTCCGCGTCTTCGGTTGACGAGCAACGATTTCGTAAACTCCTGAGCCGCAACGTCGGTCTGCCGTTGGGTGTCGGCGTAGTCAGTGCTGTGTTCTTCGTTTCGCTGATCGCTTATCTGCTGTCGGTGATCCAGTGGGTCGAGCACACCGACCGAGTGATCAATAACGCCAATGAATCGATAAAACTGACCGTCGATCTGGAAACCGGGATGCGCGGCTTTCTGCTCACTGGCGACGAGCAATTCCTCGAACCCTACGAAACGGCGAAGCCGCGAATCACGGTCGCTCTCAAGACCTTGCTCGAACTGACCGCGGATAACCCGGTGCAGACCGATCGCCTGCGCCGGCTCCAGGCTTTGCAGGATGAATGGGCCGCTTACGCTAAAACAACGATCGATTTGCAGCGCTCCCGCGGTGACTATCGAGAAGCGGTCAAGGCCGGGCAGGGCAAACGCCTCACCGACGAGATCCGCAAGCAATTCGAAGATGTGATCGACATGGAGCAGCAGTTGCGCACCGCGCGCAACGAGGAAGTGCGCCGCACCACCCTCTGGAGCATCAGCCTTTATCTGTTGTTCATCGCTGGTATCAGCACATTGCTGGCCTACATCGGGCGTCGGGATTTACTCAATCTTTCGCAAAACTACAGTGCCAACCTCGCCGCGCAACAGGCCAGCGCCCATCGCCTGGAACAGCAGGCCTGGCTGCGCAATGGCCAGACCGAACTGGCCGAGCAAGTGCTGGGGCAACTGTCACTCAATGTGCTGGGGCGCAACATTCTGCAGTTTTGCGCGCAGTACCTCGGTACGGCCGTGGCAGCTATTTATGTCCGTGAAGAACATGGCGGTCTCAAGCGCGTTGCGTCTTATGGTTTCTCCCGAGAGCAGGAAGCGCTTGAACAACAGATTCACAGTGGCGAAGGCATTGTCGGCCAGGTCGCGCAACAGGCTCGCTTGATCCGCCTCGACGACGTACCGAGTGACTACTTCAAGGTCAACTCCGGCCTCGGCGAAGGCTTGCCCCATAGCGTGGTGGTGGTGCCGACCAGCGATGACGAACGGGTCAACGGTGTCATCGAGCTGGGCTTCCTGCGCCCGCTCAATGACCGCGATGTCGAGCTGCTTGAACTGATTGCCGGCAACGTCGGCACCTCCATCGAAGCCGCGCGCTATCGCCAACGCCTCCAGGAAGTGCTGGCTGAAACCCAGCAACTCAATGAAGAGCTGCAGGTTCAGCAGGAGGAACTCAAGACCGCCAACGAGGAGCTGGAAGAGCAATCGCGCATTCTCAAGGAGTCCCAGGCACACCTGGAAACCCAGCAGGTCGAGCTTGAACAAACCAATGAACAGCTCGCCGAGCAGGCGCAGATCCTGGCCGACCAGCGCGACGCCATGGACCAGAAAAACACGGAACTCAACCAGGTCCAGATCCAGCTCGAAGAACGTGCCGAAGAGTTGCAGCGCTCGAGCAAGTACAAGTCCGAATTCCTCGCCAACATGTCCCATGAATTGCGCACGCCGCTCAACAGTTCGTTGATCCTGGCCAAGTTGCTGGCGGAAAACCCCAAGGAAAACCTCAGCGCCGAGCAGGTCAAATTTGCCGAGTCGATCTATTCCGCCGGTAATGACTTGCTCAACCTGATCAACGATATTCTCGACATCTCCAAGGTCGAGGCCGGCAAGCTCGAGATGCGCCCGGAGAACACCAGCGTTGCGCGTCTGGTGGATGGCTTGCGCGGGATGTTCCAGCCACTGGCGGCAGACAAGAAGCTCGATTTTCAGGTCGAGTTACAGTCGGGCGCGCCGATGATGATCTATACCGACCGCCAGCGCCTGGAGCAGGTCATCAAGAACCTGCTGTCCAATGCGGTGAAATTCACCGAAAAAGGCACGGTCAGCCTGACGGTGGTCAGCCAGGCTCACGACGGTATCGCCTTTATCGTTCGCGACTCCGGGATCGGCATTGCCGCGGATCAGCAGGAAAGCATTTTCGAAGCCTTCCGCCAGGCCGATGGCACCACCAACCGCCGCTACGGCGGCACCGGCCTGGGCCTGTCGATTTCCCGCGACCTGGCGGCACTGCTCGGCGGTTCCATCAGCGTCACCAGCGAGCCGGGGCAGGGCAGTGTGTTCACCCTGGTCTTGCCGCAGCAATACGTCGAACCGGGCGAAGAGCCGGTCGAGCCGATGAAGGCCTCGCCGGTTGCCATGCCCCCGAGAGTGGCGCCCGCCGCGCTGGTGCCGCTGATTGCCGCCGTCGACATCCCGCGTTTCGACGACGATCGCGCAAAGGCGCCATTCGCCACACGTTGTATCCTGGTGGTGGAGGATGAGCCGAACTTTGCGCACATCCTCTACGACCTGGCGCATGAACTGGGTTATCAGTGCCTGGTGGCCCATGGGGCCGACGAAGGCTACGACCTGGCCCGGGAGTTCATCCCGGATGCCATTCTGTTGGACATGCGTCTGCCGGATCATTCCGGATTGACCGTGTTGCAACGCCTGAAGGAACGCGCCGAAACCCGGCACATACCGGTGCATGTCATTTCTGTGGAAGATCGGGTCGAAGCGGCCATGCACATGGGTGCCGTCGGGTATGCGGTCAAGCCGACCACCCGCGAAGAACTCAAGGACGTGTTTGCCCGCCTCGAAGCCAAGCTGACCCAGAAGGTCAAACGTGTCCTGCTGGTCGAAGACGACGATGTGCAACGCGACAGCATTGCCCGTCTGATCGGTGACGATGACATCGAGATCACCGCCGTCGGCTTGGCGCAGGAAGCGCTGGACCTGCTGCGCACGACGATTTTCGACTGCATGATCATCGACCTGAAGCTGCCGGACATGCTGGGCAACGACCTGCTCAAGCGTATGTCCACCGAGGATATCTGCTCGTTCCCGCCGGTCATCGTCTACACCGGGCGCAACCTGACCCGGGACGAAGAGGCCGAACTGCGCAAGTATTCGCGTTCGATCATCATCAAGGGCGCGCGCTCACCCGAGCGCCTGCTGGATGAGGTCACACTCTTTCTGCACAAAGTCGAATCCGGGTTGTCCCATGAACGGCAGAGGATGCTCAAGACCGCGCGCAGCCGCGACAAGGTCTTCGAGGGCCGCAAGGTGCTGCTGGTGGACGACGATGTCCGTAACATCTTCGCCCTGACCAGTGCGCTGGAGCAAAAGGGTGCGGTCGTGGTCATTGGCCGCAACGGCCGTGAGGCGATTGAACGATTGAATGAAGTCGAGGACATCGATCTGGTGTTGATGGATGTGATGATGCCGGAGATGGATGGTTTCGAAGCCACCACCCTGATCCGCAAGGACCCGCGCTGGCGCAAGCTGCCGATCATTGCGGTCACGGCCAAGGCCATGAAGGACGATCAGGAGCGCTGCCTGCAGGCCGGCTCCAACGATTACCTGGCCAAGCCCATCGACCTGGATCGCCTGTTCTCGCTGATTCGCGTGTGGTTACCAAAAATGGAACGCATTTAGTGGAGCGCATTTATTCAGTGGAGCGAAATAGCGAAATCGAATTGCGCTTGTTGATCGAGGCGATTTACCTCAAGTACAGCTACGACTTTCGCGATTATTCCGGCGCGTCGATCAAGCGTCGCGTCCATCACGCGTTGACCCAGTTCGACTGCGCGACCATTTCGGCGTTGCAAGAGAAGGTGCTCCACGACCCGACAGCGTTTATGCAGTTGCTGCAATTGCTGACGATTCCGGTCAGTGAAATGTTCCGCGACCCTTCGCATTTCCTGGCCATCCGCCAGGAAGTGGTGCCGCTGCTCAAGACCTATCCTTCGATCAAGATCTGGATCGCCGGATGCAGCACCGGTGAAGAAGTCTATTCGATGGCGATTCTGCTGCGCGAAGAAGGCTTGCTCGATCGCACCATCATCTACGCCACCGACATCAACCCGCGTTCGCTGGACAAAGCCAAGCAAGGGATTTTCTCGATGGAGAATGTCCGCGCCTACACTCATAACTACCAGCAGGCAGGTGGCCAGCGTTCGTTCGCCGACTACTATACGGCGGGCTATGGCTACGCCATTTTCGACAAGAGTCTGTGTGACAACGTCACCTTCGCCGACCACAGCCTGGCGACCGACAGTGTCTTTTCAGAAACTCAATTAATTTCATGTCGTAATGTATTGATTTATTTCAATAAAAAGCTGCAGGATCGCGCTTTCGGATTGTTCCATGATTCCCTTTGCCATCGAGGATTTCTCGTGCTCGGCAGCAAGGAAACCCCGGATTTTTCGGCTTACGGCAACCAGTTCGAACCCTTGGTCAAACAAGAACGGATCTACCGCAAATCATGAACAGTGCAAAGGAATTGCCATGCATAGAAGCTATTGTGATCGGCGCCTCGGCGGGCGGCGTGGAGGCGTTGCTCACGATCCTCGGCCCGCTGCGCGAAGGTTTCAGCTTGCCGATCATCGTGGTGCTGCACCTGCCTGAAGCAGGTCGCAGCCATCTCGCCGAAGTATTCGCCCGGCGAGTGTCCGTGCCTGTGCTGGAAGCCCGCGACAAGACTCGGGTCGAAGCCGGAACCCTGTATTTCGCCGGGCCTGGATATCACTTGTCGGTGGAGCAGGACCGCAGCTTTTCCTTGAGCCTGGAAGACCGCGTGCATTATTCGCGTCCCTCCATTGATTACCTGTTCGAGTCGGCTGCCGATGCTTATGGCCCGGCACTGGCTGCGGTGTTGCTGACCGGCGCCAACCGCGACGGCGCGCGCGGCCTGGCCCAGGTCAAACATCGTGGCGGCCTGACCATCGTGCAGGATCCGGACGAAGCCCAGGTCGCGACCATGCCCCTGGCGGCGCTGGATACCCACCAGCCTGACCACATTCTTTCTATACGCGGCATTGGCCGTCTGCTTATCGAGCTGGAACGAATAGCATGCTAAGTAACATCCAAGCCAAACTGCTGATCGTCGACGATCTGCCGGAAAACTTGCTGGCGCTCGAAGCGCTGATCAAACGCGAAGACCGCATTGTCTACAAAGCCTTGTCCGCCGACGAAGCGCTATCGCTGCTGCTGCAACACGAATTCGCCATGGCTATCCTCGACGTGCAAATGCCCGGCATGAACGGCTTCGAACTGGCCGAGTTGATGCGTGGCACGGAAAAGACCAGGAATATTCCTATCGTCTTCGTCAGTGCTGCCGGCCGCGAGCTGAATTACGCGTTCAAGGGCTACGAAAGCGGTGCAGTGGACTTCCTCTACAAGCCGCTGGATATCCACGCCGTCAAGAGTAAGGTCAACGTGTTCGTCGATCTGTTCCGCCAGAGCAAGGCGATGAAACAGCAGGTCGAACAGCTGGAGCAAAGTCGGCGCGAGCAGGAAGCACTGCTCAAGCAGGTGCAGAGTACCCAGCTCGAACTGGAGCAAGCGGTGCGCATGCGCGATGATTTCATGTCGATCGTCGCTCACGAAGTCCGCACGCCGCTCAATGGCCTGATTCTCGAAACCCAGCTGCGCAAGATGCACCTGGCCCGGGATAACGCGGCGGCGTTCACCCTGGACAAGATGCACGCGATGGTCGATCGCGACGAGCGGCAGATCAAAAGCCTGATCCGTCTGATCGAAGACATGCTCGATGTGTCGCGCATTCGCACCGGCAAGCTGTCGATCCGGCCGACGCGCTTCGATTTGTCGGTGCTGGTCAGTGATTTGTTACAGAACTTTGCCCCGCAGATCGAAGCTGCCGAGTCCTCGGTTACCCTGCAGGCCGAGCAACCGGTGGTGGGCAGTTGGGACGAATTTCGCATTGAACAGGTCATCTCCAATTTGTTAACCAACGCTTTACGTTACGGCGCCAAGAGTCCGATCACCGTGAGGGTGTACAGTGAGAGCGCTCAGGCGCGGGTGGAGGTGCGGGATCTGGGGATCGGCATTGGTGAAGAAAACCAGAAACGCATTTTCCAGCAGTTCGAGCGGGTTTCGGCCAAACATGCCGTCGCCGGGCTGGGCCTGGGGTTGTTTATTTCAGAACAGATTGTGACCGCCCATGGCGGTTCCATTACCGTCGAAAGCCGGATTGGCGAAGGCGCCTTGTTTCGCGTTTGTCTGCCGCTGTAGGAAAACAGCCAGGTAAACGCAACCTCTGATCGACCCCACGGTCGTATCAGCAGCTATTGACCGAACAAAGGCTTCCCATGAGTGAAGATGCACAAGACGTCGTACTGATCGTCGAAGATGACCCCTCGATATTGATGGTGCTATCGGCCTATCTGTCGGGTGAGGGCTACCGGGTATTGCAGGCCGAAAACGGCGAGCAGGCCTTCGAAATCCTCGCGAGCAAGCCGCATCTGGACATGATGATCACGGACTTCCGCCTGCCAGGCGGGATCTCAGGCGTGCAGATCGCCGAACCCGCCGTGAAACTGCGACCGGAGCTCAAGGTGATTTTCATCAGCGGTTATCCGCAGGAAATCCGCGAGACCGACAGCCCGATCACGCGTAAAGCACCGATCCTGGGCAAACCGTTCGATCTGGATGTACTGCAGGAGTTGATGCAGCAAATGCTCTCGTAAAGCATTTGTAGGAGCGAAGCTTGCTCGCGACGGCGTCACTTCTGACACGCCGCGTTATCGTTCTTCGCCTGTAGGAGCGAGGCTTGCCCGCGAAACGGGCGCCCCGGTGTATCTGTCACACCGCGTCATCGT
>DQGF01000366.1:10078-17503 GCA_003525045.1 Pseudomonas sp.
GGGCGCCCCGGTGTATCTGACACACCGCGTTATCGTTCTTCGCCGGCAAGGTTAACGGGAGAGGGCGGATTCAGCTTCGTATCATCTCCCGTACCTTCGCCGTCAACAGGTCGAAGGTAAACGGCTTGGTGATCATCTGCATGCCAGGGTCAAGGAATCCGCCGCGCACCGCGGCGTGTTCGGCGTAGCCGGTGATGAACAACACCTTGAGTTCCGGCCGGTATTGCCGGCCGATTTCTGCCAGTTGCCGGCCATTCATGCCGGGTAACCCGACATCGCTGATCATCAGATCGATACGTTGCGCCGAATCCAGAATCGGTACCGCACTGTCGGCATCAGCGGCCTCGACGAAGGCATACCCCAGGTCGCTCAATACCGTGCTGACCAACACCCGCACCGCCGGGTCGTCTTCGACGATCAACACCGTTTCGCCGTGTTGCGCGAACGGAGCGTGCGGGACGTGTACCGGGTTGTCCCGGGGCAGAACCCCACCGAAGCGCGGCAGGAACAAACTCACCGTGGTGCCGTTACCCACTTCGCTGTGAATGGCGACGTGGCCGCGCGATTGTTTGCTGAACCCATAAATCATCGACAACCCGAGGCCTGTGCCCTGGCCGATCGGCTTGGTGGTAAAAAAGGGGTCGAAGGCCCGATTGATGGTGCTTTGCGGCATGCCACACCCGGTGTCCGTGACGCTCAGCATCACATAGTCGCCGGGGTCGAGGTTGCTATGGGCCTTGGTGAAGCCGAGGTCCAGATGCTGATTGCTGGTTTTCACGACCAGTTGGCCGCCACCGGGCATGGCATCCCGCGCATTGATCACCAGGTTGAGCAGGGCACTTTCCAATTGATTGGGGTCGGCCTCGGCCACCCACAGTGGCTCGCTCAGCTGCATGTCCAGTTGAATGCTTTCATTGATACTGCGCTGTAATAATTCGCCCATGGACACCACCAGGGTGTTCATCTCCACGGGTTTGGAGTCCAGCGATTGGCGCCGGGAAAACGCCAGCAGACGGTGGGTCAGGCCTGCCGCGCGGTTGGCCGAGGTCACCCCCAGATCGATCAGACTGTCCAGATCTTCGGTGCGGCCACGGGCCAGGCGCCGGCGCAACAACTCCAGGCTGCCGATGATGCCGGTCAGCATGTTGTTGAAGTCATGGGCAATGCCGCCGGTGAGTTGGCCGACCGCTTCCATTTTCTGTGACTGGCGCAGGGCTTCTTCGTTGTTGCGCAGCTGTGCGGTGCGTTCCTCGACCTGCTGCTCGAGGGTTTCGAGGGTGTTCTGCAACCGCAGCTCGCTTTGACTCAGATCGATCAGCCGATCCCTGGCTTCATACTGTCGTCGTCGCCCGCGCAACGCGGTGGTCACCAGGCTTATCAGGGTCACGGGATGAAAAGGGCGCTCAAGAAAGGTGACATTGCCCAATTGCGGGCCGAACCGCGACGCGGGGTTCTGTTCCGGGCCGCCATGATGGGTCAGCAACACAATCGGCAAGTCCGACCAGGCCGGCTGTTGTTCGATCAGGTCGAACAGCGGTGCAAGATCACTGCCCAGCAACGCCTCGGAAGAGATCAGCAGCAAGCCTGCGCCTTGCGTCAACTCGCTGCAAAGTCCCACCAGATCCCGGGTGATGACGCCGTCGTAACCCGCCTCATTGAGCATCATCAGGGCAATCTGGCTGTCACGCCCCAGCGGCGCGAGAATGATCGCGCGCTCGGACGTCGCTTCCATGACCATCACGGGCTTTCTTCCCCGAGCAATGGATTGCTCGCACCCATATAAGTCGGGACGCCACGCAATACGCCTTGGAACGCGTCCAACGGCTCGCCGATCGTCATGCCCTGGCGGCTGATGCGGTATTCACGAATGGTCGATTCATGGCTGCCGGTGCGTTTCTTGATGATCGAGATCGCCCGGCGCACTTTGCCCAGTGCTTCGAAGTAGCGCAACAGGATGACCGTATCGGCCAGATAGGTAATGTCCACGGGGGCCTGCATGTCACCGACCAGTCCGTGCTGGGCGACGGTCATGAAGGTCGCGGCGCCCCGGCGATTGAGGTACAGCAGCAACTCGTGCATGTGCAGCACCAGGGCGTTTTCTTCAGGCATTGCAGCCTGATAGCCATTGATGCTGTCGATCACCACCGTCTTGATGTCGCGCTGATCGACGCAGCGACGAACCCGGTGGGAAAACTCGCCAGGGGACAATTCGGCTGCGTCCACTTGCTCGATCAGCAGGTTGCCGGTGTCTTGCAGGGCTTTCAAATCAATGCCCATGTTCTTCATGCGCTCGAACAGCAAACCCAGTTCTTCATCGAAAATGAACAACGCGGCTTTCTCGCCACGGGCCACGGCCGCAGCGGCGAAGATCATCGAGATCAGCGATTTGCCGGTACCGGCCGGGCCGAGGATCAAGGTGCTGGACCCGGTCTCGATGCCGCCGCCGAGCAGGGCATCCATTTCCTTGATGCCGCTGGTCAACTGCTGTCGGACATACACCCCGCGGTGCTCGGCAGCCACCAGGCGCGGGAACACGTGGACGCCATCGCCCATGATGGTGAAATCGTGATAGCCGCCACGGTACTTCTGACCGCGATACTTCACCACGCGGATTCGCCGGCGCTCGGCGCCATAGTTGGGGGTCAGTTCTTCGAGGCGAATCACCCCGTGCGCAACACTGTGCACGGTCTTGTCCAGGGATTCGGTGGTCAGGTCATCAAGCAACACCACCGTGGCGTCATAGCGCACGAAATAGTGTTTGATTGCGAGGATCTGGCGCCGGTAGCGCAGGGAGCTTTGGGCCAGTAGCCGGATCTCGGAAAGACTGTCGAGTACCACGCGAGTCGGCTTGACCCGCTCGACCACTTCGAAGATCTGCTTGGTGGCTTCGCCCAGTTCGAGGTCCGAGGAGTACAGCAGACTTTGCTGATGCTCGGCATTGAGCAAGCTTTCCGGAGGCGTCAGCTCGAAGATGTGGATGTTCTCGTCCAGCTCCCAGCCATGGGACAGGGCACCCTGGCGCAGCTCGCGCTCGGTTTCCGACAACGTGATGTACAACGAGCGCTCGCCGGCTCGCGCGCCGGCCAACAGAAAATGCAATGCGACGGTGGTTTTACCTGTTCCGGGTTCACCTTCCAGCAAAAACACATGGCCGCGGGACAATCCACCGGCCAGGATGTCATCCAGACCTTCGATGCCGGTGGCGGCTTTTGCGCTGAACAACTCGTTAGATGTAGACAAAAAATGCCCTCTCAAGATCAGGGGAAACGAGGCAGCAGGCCTGAAGTGCCTGAATGGACTGCCTGATCACTTGACCTTTGGCCGCTAAGAGCGTTCAACACTTTTTGCCGGGGGTGGGCACGGGATTTGTTGACTACCCCGATTACTTGTAGGAGCGAGCCTGCTCGCGAAGAGGGCGTGTCAGGCGACATCGATGCCGGATGTTGCATTCGCGAGCAGGCGCGCTCCCACATGGGATCTTTGCCGGACTCGGGATTTGTGTACGCCCCGATTACCTGTAGGAGCTGTCGAGCGAAGCGAGGCTGCGATCTTTTGATCTTGCCGTTGCTTTGGCTTCAGATCTGCCGCCCCTTTCCCAGAGGCCGAACGCAGGCGTTGCGCAGGGGGCACCGCGGCAAGGATGGCGGCGGGCCCCCGGAGCAATGTTTCGTTACGGCATGCCAAGCCTGAGCTAGGCACCGAATGGCGGGGCAAGAGCCCTTGGTTACTTGGGGCTTTTCCAAGTGCCCCGCCGTCAGGGCGGACCCCTAAGCCGCCGTTACCACAAAAAATGGATATGTACGCAATCAACAAGAACCTGGTCGGCCCAAAGGCCGCCAAGATCACCCCACCTGATACCCCATCATTCAGCCTCCCCCCAAACCCCCCAGGTTAACAAAACATAACGTGGCGTCGATTGTCAGACCTTTCCAAACCCCGATAGGATAAGCCAGCTTCCGAAGGGGCTCTAGATTGCGCTTTTCAGGACTATGCTCCAGAACAGGCAATCCCGATGAACACCCCTTACGGCGCCCAGAAAGGTTGAACGACCTAACAATAATAATGGGGGAAGGTCTATGAGTGAGCCTGTCATGGGTGTGGGTATCTGCCGCCCGCCGGCACTGCGCAAATTCGCGTTGCTGGCTACAGCGCTCTCGCTGTTGAGCTGTGCCGTGCTGTCGGCACCTGTACTGGCCGCTGCAGCGTCGGCATCCGATGTGGTTTATTCCGTTGAATCGGCCAAGGCCAGCAAAAGCCTGATGCTCGACGTCGTGCACGCCGGCAAGCGCCTGGTGGCGGTCGGTGATCGCGGGCACATTCTGTACTCCGATGACCAAGGGGCGACCTGGGTCCAGGCCAAGGTCCCCACCCGGCAACTGCTGACCGCGGTATTTTTCGTCGATGACCAGCACGGCTGGGCTGTCGGCCATGACGCGCAGATCCTCGCCAGCGAGGACGGCGGCGTCAGCTGGACCAAGCAGTTTGAAGACCTCAAACGCGAATCGCCGCTGCTCGATGTCTGGTTCCAGGACGTCAACAGCGGCTTTGCCGTGGGCGCTTACGGCGCGTTGATGGCAACCACCGACGGTGGCAAGCACTGGGAAGACGTCAGCGACCGCCTCGATAACGAAGACCAGTACCACCTCAATGGTATTGCGGCAGTCAAGGATGCCGGACTGTTCATCGTCGGCGAGCAGGGCAGCATGTTCCGCTCCGCCGATTGGGGGCAGGCCTGGGAGAAGCTTGAAGGCCCTTATGAAGGCTCGCTGTTCGGCGTAATTGGCACCGCTCAGGCAAACACGCTGCTGGCCTACGGGCTACGGGGCAACCTGTTTCGCTCCACCGATTTTGGCAGCACCTGGGAGCCGGTCGAGTTGCAAGCCGCCCGCGGCACATTGGAGTTCGGTCTGTCCGGCGCAACGTTGCTCGACGACGGTTCCATCGTGATCGTCGGCAACGGCGGCTCGGTGATCCGCAGCAACGACAACGGCGAAACCTTCAGCGTGTTCAATCGTCCGGATCGCATCTCGGTATCGGCGGTCACGGCGGCGGGCAACGGTAATCTGATTCTCGCAGGACAGGGTGGCGTTCGCGCCACCTCGCCAACCGGCGCAGATAATGGAAAAAATGGGTCGTCCAAATGAGCCGGGCAAATAATAAGAAGGCGGGTCTATGACATCCTTGAGCACTCATCATCATGACAAGGCGACGTTTCTCGAGCGCCTGATTTTCAACAACCGCCCGGCAGTGATCGTCATCTGCCTGCTGGTCAGTGTTTTCCTGTTCTGGCAGGCGACGCTGATCCGGCCGTCCACCAGTTTCGAAAAAATGATCCCGCTCGATCATCCGTTCATTCAAAAGATGATGGAGCACCGCAACGATCTGGCGAACCTGGGCAACACCGTGCGGATCTCGGTCGAAGCCACCGACGGCGACATTTTCTCCAAGGAATACATGGAGACCCTGCGCCAGATCAACGATGAGGTGTTCTACATTTCCGGCGTCGACCGTTCCGGCCTCAAGTCGCTGTGGAGTCCGAGCGTACGCTGGACCGAGGTGACGGAGGAGGGCTTCGCCGGGGGTGAAGTGATTCCCCAGAGCTACAACGGCTCCCAGCAAAGCCTCGACCTGCTGCGCAACAACGTGCTCAAGTCCGGGCAAGTCGGGCGTCTGGTAGCGAACGACTTCAAGTCGAGCATCGTCGATATCCCGCTGTTGGAGTCCTACCCGGATCCGCAGGACCAGGGCACGTTGCTGGCATTGGACTACCGCAAGTTCTCCCACGAACTGGAAGAAAAGATCCGCGACAAGTTCGAAGCCCAGAACCCCAACGTGCAGATCCACATCGTCGGTTTCGCCAAGAAGGTCGGCGACCTGATCGATGGTCTGGTCATGGTGGTGATGTTCTTCGGCGTGGCCTTTGTCATTACCCTGATCTTGCTCTACTGGTTCACCAACTGCATGCGCAGCACCGTGGCCGTGTTGAGTACCACCCTGGTGGCGGTGGTCTGGCAACTCGGCCTGATGCACTTCTTCGGCTTCGGGCTCGATCCTTACTCGATGCTGGTGCCGTTCCTGATCTTCGCCATCGGTATTTCCCACGGCGTGCAGAAGATCAACGGGATCGCCTTGCAGTCCAGCGAAGCAGACAACGCACTCACTGCGGCGCGGCGCACCTTCCGCCAGCTGTTTCTGCCGGGGATGATTGCGATCCTCGCCGATGCGGTGGGTTTCATCACGCTGTTGATCATCGATATCGGGGTGATTCGTGAACTGGCGATCGGCGCGTCCATCGGCGTGGCGGTGATCGTGTTCACCAACCTGATCCTGCTGCCGGTGGCAATTTCCTACGTCGGCATCAGCAAACGCGCCGTCGAACGCAGCAAGAAAGACGCGCACCGTGAGCATCCGTTCTGGCGCCTGCTGTCGAACTTCGCCAGCCCGAAAGTCGCCCCGGTCTCCATTGCCCTGGCGCTGATCGCCTTCGGTGGCGGCCTCTGGTACAGCCAGAACCTGAAAATCGGCGACCTCGACCAGGGTGCGCCGGAGCTGCGTCCGGACTCGCGCTACAACCAGGACAACAATTTCATCATCAGCAACTACTCCACCAGTTCCGATGTGCTGGTGGTGATGGTCAAGACCAAATCCGAAGGCTGCTCGCGCTACGAAGCCATGGCGCCGATCGACGAGCTGATGTGGAAGATGCAGAACACCGAGGGGGTGCAGTCGGCGATTTCGCTGGTGACCGTGTCCAAGCAGATGATCAAGGGCATGAACGAGGGCAACCTGAAATGGGAAACCCTGTCGCGCAACCCGGACGTGCTGAACAACTCCATCGCCCGTGCCGACGGCCTGTACAACAACAGTTGCTCTCTGGCGCCGGTGCTGGTGTTCCTCAACGACCACAAGGCGGCGACGCTGGATCGCGCGGTGCATGCGGTGCAGGACTTCGCCAAGGAGAACAACAAGGAAGGCCTGGAATTCATCCTTGCTGCGGGTAACGCCGGGATCGAGGCGGCCACCAACGAGGTGATCAAGGAATCCGAGCTGATCATCCTGATCCTCGTCTACATCTGCGTCGCGACCATGTGCATGATCACCTTCCGTTCCTGGGCAGCGACCTTGTGCATCGTGTTGCCACTGGTGCTGACCTCGGTTCTCGGCAACGCGCTGATGGCGTTCATGGGCATCGGCGTGAAAGTCGCGACCTTGCCGGTGGTGGCGCTGGGGGTGGGGATTGGTGTGGACTACGGGATCTACATCTACAGCCGCCTCGAAAGCTTCCTGCGTGCCGGTCTGCCGTTGCAAGAGGCGTACTACCAGACGCTGAAATCCACCGGTAAAGCCGTACTGTTCACCGGCCTGTGCCTGGCCATCGGCGTGTGCACCTGGATCTTCTCGGCGATCAAGTTCCAGGCCGACATG
>DQGF01000366.1:17798-17931 GCA_003525045.1 Pseudomonas sp.
TCAAGTTCCAGGCCGACATGGGCCTGATGCTGACCTTCATGCTGTTGTGGAACATGTTCGGTGCGCTGTGGCTGCTGCCAGCGCTGGCGCGGTTCCTGATCAAGCCGGAAAAACTGGCGGGGCAGAAGGGCAA
>DQGF01000366.1:18243-18369 GCA_003525045.1 Pseudomonas sp.
AAACTGGCGGGGCAGAAGGGCAACTCGCTGTTTGCTCACTGATTTCAACGCTCGAAAATACGCAGCCCGGGTTCAAGGCCCGGGCTGCGTTTTTTTTGAGTTCGCTTATGGCAGCTGTTCCAGGGG
>DQGF01000366.1:18671-20012 GCA_003525045.1 Pseudomonas sp.
TGGCAGCTGTTCCAGGGGAAGGAAAAGTTTTTCCGCCAGGGGCAGTGCAATTTTCTCTTTTTCCAGATTGACCACCATACGGTTGTTCTTGCGGTTCTGTTCGATCAATTCTCTACGGGTAAATATGCGCTCCTCTTTCGTCTTTAAATGAGCGAATTCAGGTGGTGATTTTGCGGAATCGATGGTCGGATAATGGAAGTGCGCATACCACAAGACGTTTTCCTCGCCTTTTTTCCCTTCTTTTATTTTGTTTTTGTCGCGCACTGCATACTCGGTGGGGTAGTCACCCGCCTTCAAAAGGGTGCGACTGCGGACCAGGTTGATCTCGACAAAGCCGTGCTTCCACAGGTATTCGACATTGGAGGCTTTGGGACGCTGTAGTTTGTATCCCTCGCTGCACACCTCGCGGGCCAGTTGTTTCACGGCCTTCGCCTCGTCAAGGTAAGTGCTCTCCAATTCAGTGGCGTTTGCATCTTTGGCGTGTTCGCGATTGCGGTGTGTCAGTCAACATTAATGGAACTGACACACCATCGCGCGCAAACTGCGTTTTTTGTCAATTCGCTTCTTGCTTCTTTTTCACCTTCAGGAAAAGCTTTTCAGCTAAAGGCAGTGGAATTTTTTCTTTGTCCAGATTGATGACGGCACGGGGGGCCTTTTTGTTCTGCTCGAACAGTTCTCTACGCGTGAATTTACGCTCCGCTTTGGTCTTTAGATGGGCGAATTCCGGTGGTGATATTGGCGCGTCGACGGACGCGTAATGGAAATGCGCATACCACAAGGCATTTTCGTCGTCCGGTTTCTCGTTTTCGATCTGGTTTTTGTCGTGTACTGCATATTCGGTGAGAAAGTCGCCAGCCTTCAATGGGACGCGACTCGTGACCAGGGTGATTTCGACAACTCCGTTATCTAACAGATACTCGATGTTGGAAGCTCTGGGGCGCTGTAGCAGATACCCCTCGCTGCAAAATTCATGAGCCTGTTTTTTCATGGCCTTCGCCTCGGCCAAGTAAGTGCTCGCCAATTTGGCAGCGTTTGCATCTGTGGCGTGGCCGCTTTGAATTTCTTCGGCCAGGGTCTCAAGTGTTTTCGCAGGTGTGGCCATCATATGATCCCACTCCCACGGGCGCAGGCCTTCGAGTCGGCGGGGATCCCGAAGTTGTCTCTGTTCAAAACGAATATCGCTTTCGATACGTGCCCGCTCGCCTATGATCTTTTCCGCTTCTGTTTTTATCGTCTTCAATGAGCGAACTGGAGGAACCACAGGCGCGACAGGCGCGACGGTCTCCGACGAGTTTGTACTAGTGACCTCTTTCCAGACCCCCTTATCGGCTTTTTCCTGGT
>DQGF01000366.1:20324-21844 GCA_003525045.1 Pseudomonas sp.
CTAGTAAGTGGTGATAGTCTGCCCGGTATTCGGGTTAATGATGTCGACAAAATTGCCCGGGGTTCCGGGTTGAGGTGGCCGCAGGTCGCCCACCAGGCTGCCCTTGCTGGTTTTGATGACTTTTTTGCTGGGCGGCTTCAGCCGGATGGGTTTTTCGGGTTTTAGTGCAGGGATGAACCCTTCGTCAACGAGGATCAAATCGGCCAGTTGTGCCTCAAGGCTGGCACGGGCCTCACCGAATTGCTCCAGAAAAGATGCTCGATATTCGGCCCGCAAGTAATCTGAATTCATATCACTTAAAGAATTGAAGGCGTTCTCGATGCGCTCGTAGTGATCCAGAATATCCTTGAGTACCATAGTCTGCTCGATGGCCGAGTAATCTGAACTGGAGCGCATTTCCGCATGCGCAAGTACGCTTTGAGTTACTTGGGGGTCCAGGAGCTGTTGAGCGAAGGAAAACTCTGTCCGCGCTCGAGGCTGGGAACTTCGATCAACCACCAGCTCCAGAAGCGTCAGCAACTTGGACTGTTTCAAGGATGCCGGGGAGATATACTGATCTAAAGTCGACACGCTCAAAAGAACCTGACGCAAAGCAGGATCAGCCTGATTGAGCAGTGTTTGTATTTCTTTGGCTATCGGAATTTGCTTTTTTTCTATCTCAAGCAAAGCCTTTGTATTGTTGAGGTACGTCTCATAGGCGGTCGTGATGCCCCGACTCAACTCCTTGTTGACACGGATGCTCAGTTCGTCGATGTTCTCGCCACTCTCCAGTTCCAGCTGGTCCCGGCGAGCGTCAAACAGCAGGTCATAGGCGGTGGTCCAACTATTAAAGTCGAGCATGGCTGCGACGTTGCGGTCATTCAGGTGGGCCCGATTCGTTCTGTCCGCTGCCATTTGTTCGGTATGTTTTTCGACTAGTTCGCGCATCAGTGGCGCAAGCGCCGTGACGGCTTCACGGTGTCTTTCGAGTGCGATGCGCATGGTCAGCCTGGCGCGCGCCGTTTCGGACCGTTGCAGCTCATAACGACCGATGTACTTGTCTTTCTGTTCAGGAGTCGCTTTAGCGAGCACATCCCATAACACCCTCAGGATCTTTTTCTGCTTATTCAGTTCTTGACGGGCTTTAATCAGCGTTTCCCTGGCTTCCCGTGCAGCTGTGACGAATGGCTGGGATTGGGTTTTGAGCTGCTGCGCTTGGGCAGTCAGCGCATCCAGATGAATTTGATTTGCGTCTTTCCAGCGTTGGACCCTTTCCCTGGGCATACCGCCCTCCAGCCTGGCCCCGCGATCCAGGCGCCAATGCCCCTGGCCATCGCTGGCAAGCTTGAATCCGGGATGGTGCGGGCGTTCGGGATCCACCAGGTAAACATCCCCGAAGCCTGTTTCGATGCTGACTTGAAAGAGCAATCCGCCGACACTGGCATGCCAGGTGCTGTCGATCCGCAACAGCCCCTTCAATGGACCGCTTGCCTCTGGGTTTGGCAGGGGCTCGGGCCAAGGCACGTGGACAGCGAGCAAGG
>DQGF01000582.1:0-836 GCA_003525045.1 Pseudomonas sp.
CAATGCTGATGTCGCCTGACGCACCGCTTTC
Source organism: Pseudomonas sp. (assembly GCA_003525045.1). GTDB lineage: Bacteria > Pseudomonadota > Gammaproteobacteria > Pseudomonadales > Pseudomonadaceae > Aquipseudomonas. Next base: position 32 of record DQGF01000582.1, read on the forward strand.
GCGAGCAGGCTCGCTCCCACAGGTTTTGTGTTCACTTCCAGAGGCTCTTAAGAAGCGTCGGGGTTTTCGGTGCAGCGGTCTGGCTGTCTGTTGGCACATCGCTGCCCGCATCGAGTCCGCCGCCGAGCGCCGTCACCAGTTCGGCATGGGCACTGAGGCGCGCGGCCTGAACCTGCTGCTGCACTTGCTGTTGCTTGAACAACAAAGTCTGGGCGTTGAGCACGTTGAGGTAGTCGGTGAGCCCGCGCTGGTAGGCGATCATTGCGATGTCGTAGGTCTTTTGCGCGGTGGCCACCGACTCGGCGGCGAAGGTTTGCTGTTTGTCCATGGACTCGCGACGGATCAACTGGTCGGAAATGCTTTTCAGCGCATTGACCAGTGTCTGGTTGTACCTGGCCACGGCCATGTCGTAACCGGCGGAGGCTTCGCCCAGCTCCGAGCGCAAACGGCCGCCGTCGAAGATCGGCAACGAAATGGCCGGGCCGACGCTGTAGTTGAGCTTCTTTCCGGCCAGGAACTCCAGCGCACCGCCGCCGGTGGCCATGTAGCCGAGGCTGCCGACCAGATCGACGTTGGGATAGAACCCGGCGTGGGCGACATCGATGCCACGGGCCTGGGCCGCGACTTGCCAGCGGCTGGCGACCACGTCCGGGCGTTGACCGAGCAATTGTGCCGGCAACGACGACGGCAGTTTCAGCGGTGCGCCCAACGACAATGTCGGCCGTTGTATCTGTGTGCCCTCGCCCGGCCCTTTGCCGGCCAGTGCGGCCAATTGATTACGGCTCAGGGCGATTTCCTCATCCAA
>DQGF01000582.1:1222-3204 GCA_003525045.1 Pseudomonas sp.
CCGCTCAGGCGTTTTTGCGCCAGGTCGAGGATCTGCTCCTGCTGCTTCAACGTCGCCGCGACGATGTCCCGTTGTGCGTAATGCAACGAGAGCTCGATGTAGGCGCGCACGATGTTGTTCTGCAATTCGAGCTGGGCCAGGCGCGCCTCGGCGGCGCTCATGTGAGCCAGGTCCACGGCGCGTTCGGTGCTATTGCTTTCGCGGCCCCAAAGATCGAGGGCGTAGCTGAAACCCAGCGCCGCGTTGTTGTCCCAAGTGGTGGTATTGGCGAGCTCGCCCGGACCGTAGAACTGATCGGTGGCCCAGTTGTGGCGCTTGAGGGTGGACTCGCCGTTGATCTGCAGCGACTCGGCGGACTCTGCGATGCCGGCGATGGACCTGGCCTGACGCACCCGGGCGGCAGCCATGGCCATGGTCGGGCTGCCTTGCACGGCGAGGTCGATCCAGTGGTTCAGTTGCGGGTCACCATACGCCTGCCACCATTGCGCGGTGGGCCAGTGAGCGTCCTGCGCGGCGCTGTGAATCGCCTCGTCGGTGGCCAGGGAATTGGCCTCCAGCGCCTTGCCCTGCGGGGCAATACCTCCGGTTCCGATGCACCCGCTGATTGCCAGGGTTAAAGCCAAACTACTGAGCGTCTTTAGCGCTCTGTTGATGCGACGCGGCACTGCTGCGATTTCCTGATAGAAGGGGGCGTACGAGGTCCTTGTAGGAGCGAGGCCTGCCTGCGAAGACGGTTTATCAGGCGACAATCAATGGTGACTGCTAGATCGCCTTCGCGGGCAAGCCTCGCTCCTACAAGGTGGGCGTAATTCTAGGGGTGGGCTTTGATGGCGATAAGCTGGGATTCTTGTGAATCTTTGTTACCGTTCGCGCGATAATCCCTTGGTCGGGGTCTCTGACTCTGAAACTTCGTGTCACAATTTGACATCGCACCCGAGAGCACCCTATGGACACTTTGCAAAACATGCGCGCCTTCAGTTATGTGGCCGAGGCCGGCAGCTTCACCGCCGCCGCCGTGCAACTCGACACCACCACGGCCAACGTCTCGCGCGCGGTCTCCAACCTGGAAGCCCACCTGCAAACCCGCCTGCTCAACCGCACTACCCGCCGCATCGCCCTGACCGAAGCCGGCAAGCGCTACCTGCTGCGCTGCGAGCAGATCCTGGCCTACGTCGAAGAAGCCGAAGCCGAGGCCAGCGACGCCCACGCCCGCCCGGCCGGGCAACTCAAGGTGCACACCATGACCGGCATCGGTCAGCACTTCGTGATCGACGCCATCGCCCGCTACCGCAAGACCCATCCCGACGTCACCTTCGATCTGACCATGGCCAACCGCGTACCGGACCTGCTGGACGAGGGCTACGACGTCTCCATCGTCCTCGCCAGTGAACTGCCGGACTCGGGCTTCGTTTCCCAGCGCCTGGGCATCACCTACAGCATCGTTTGCGCCTCGCCGGCCTATGTAAAAGCCAACGGCTGCGCCCAAAAACCCAGCGACCTGCTCAATCACGCCTGTTTGCGCCTGGTAAGCCCGGTGATTCCACTGGAGAAGTGGAACTTCGACGGCCCGGAAGGCCAGGAAATGGTCACCATCAACAGCTCGCCGTTTCTGGTGAACTCCGCCGACGCGATGAAAACCGCGATCATCAGCGGCATGGGGGTGGGCGTGTTGCCGGTGTATGCGGCAATTGAAGGACTGCGCAATGGCACGCTGGTGCGGGTGATGCCGAAATACCGCTCGCAGGAATTGAACCTGTATGCGATCTACCCGTCGCGACAGTATCTGGATGCGAAGATCAAGACCTGGGTCGAATACTTGCGCGGGTCGCTGCCAGAGATATTGGCGGCGCATCAGGCGGAACTGGCGGCGTATGAGTTGAGCGGGAGCCTGGGCGGAGTTCGGTTGGCGAATTGACCACCGACTACTGACCACCGATTACTGTAGGAGCGAGCTTGCTCGCGATGGTCGTTAACGATAACGC
>DQGF01000363.1:0-7392 GCA_003525045.1 Pseudomonas sp.
GACTGACAGACCGCTTTCGCGAGCAGGCTCGCTCCCACAAATGGGACGGTGTCAGGCACAAAGGCTGCGGCTATATCGAGCCCTACAGCCGACCGGCAACCCGATCAACGCACTCACAGCAACTATAGTGAGTGATCCGGTGCGTTGCGGGTTATGGAAGAAGCCCGATCGGGCGGCAAATCCACGATACAAGACGTGCCGGCTGTCCTCTTTCGAAGGAGGTAAACCCATGCCTGGTCAGATGAAGATGAGCAGGCGAGCTTTGCGATTCACCTGAGTGTGCGTAAACGACGTCTTTAAACACCACCGACTCAGATGACTTTGATCGGGTGGCGTTAAAAGCAGTTTTTTACATTTTCAATCAGGAGATCATCATGTCCCAGCTCGAAAAAGTACTGTACACCGCCAAAGTCCACACCACCGGTGGACGGGACGGCGCATCACGCAGCGATGATGGCCGTCTCGACGTCAAGCATTCGTCCCCCGGCGGCCCGGGCGACGGCACCAACCCGGAGCAGTTGTTCGCCGCCGGTTGGTCCGCCTGCTTCATTGGTGCGATGCAGGTCGCTGCGCGCGAAATGCAGGTCAAGCTTCCACCTGATCTGAGCATCGATGCTGAGGTTGACCTGGGCACCAACGCAGGCGGTTACCTACTCCAGGCTCGCCTCAACATCAAACTGCCAGGCCTGGACCAGGAAACGGCCCGCAAGCTGGTGGATAAAGGCCACCAGCTGTGCCCGTACTCCAAGGCTACGCGGGGCAATATCGAGGTCGAGATCAACCTGACCTGAACCTGAATTGTCATCGCAAGGGTGAAGCCGGCGCTCCACCCTTGCGATGGATTGATGGGCAGGCAAGTCGATACGCTGCAGCGGTTTGTATCTGTACGTATCCATCACGCCGACAGCTACCTTCGCTTACAAATCCATGGTGCTCGCGACACTTGCGCGATACACGGCGGCCGCTCAATAGAGCCACCGCATCCGCGGCAAACCTGGCGCGGCCTGGCCGTGTACTCACTGGAGAAATGCGATGTTTCGTACCAACTTCCCTAACACGGCTGGCCTGTTCGCCGTTGCCGCCACCGTGGCGCTCGCCGCCTTTGCAGGCGTCTCTCAAGCTCAAGAATCGAAGGAGGCGCAGCCGGCCAAAAACTGGCAGGCAGGGCTGCACCGCACGGACCTGCTGCGTCGGGACCTCGATGTCTCCGAACGCGAGGTGATCCAGGTTCGCGTTGATTTCGAAGCGGGAGTGACATCGCCCAAGCATTCTCATCCTGGCGTCGAAGTCGCCTATGTCCTGGAAGGCACATTCGAGTATCAGCTCGAAGGACAGCCACCGATAACGCTTAAGGCTGGCGACTCCCTGTACATCCCCGCGGGCACTGCGCATGTCGCGAAGAATATCGGTGCCAACAAGGCGTCGGAGCTGGCGACCTACATCGTGAAGAAAGGCCCGCCGCTGGTGGAGTTGTCGAAGTAAGCGACCGAGCTCGGCAACCAATGCCAATCGGTTAAACGCAGTCCATGTGGGAGCGAGCCTGTCCGGAGACAGGCTCGCTCCCACAGGTTCAGCATTTCAATTAGCGCCTTGTGACGTTGTAATCCACTTAGTGACCGTCGGCGCCTGCCACTGCTCCAGCGCATCGATCAGCACAGACGGATCGGTGTCGAAGATCAGCATCTCGCTGTGTTCGGTTTTCATGAAACCTTCTTTCACGGCATGCTCGAGAAGGCTGCGAACCGGATTGAAGAAATCGCCAATATTCAGGCAGGCGACGGCTTTGTGATGTTCACCCAGTTGCGTCAGGGTGGCCGCTTCGAACAGTTCTTCAAAGGTCCCCAGACCACCTGGCAATGCAATGAAGGCATCGGCCAATTCACTCATGCGCGTCTTGCGGCTGCGCATGTCCTGGGTCACTTCATGCCGGGTCAGCCCAGGGTGAAGATGCCCGAGATCAAACAGCAGCCCGGTAATGATGCCGACCACTTCACCGCCTTCAGCGAGCACGGTATCGGCCATGACCCCCATCAAACCCTTGTGGGTGCCGCCATAGACCAGGCGTATGCCGCGTTGGGCGATTTCCCGTCCGAGGGCCCGGGCCCCTTCGGCATACTCGGGGTTGAAGCCGTAGTTGGAGCCGGAGAAAACGGCAATGCTGCGAAGCGGGGCAGGTGTTGGCATCGGATTATTCCCGGTGGATGGCAAGCGCCCATGATGCGATCCGCCGGACTGGCGAGAAAGGTCCAAGAATTGGCAGTTCGAGTGGGCCATGATCCGCTGCGTTACATCAATTCGAGGATGCGCTTGCCCAGCTGTTCGGCACTGTCTTCGGAATCGATGTTAGCGAAGCCCAGCAGCAGCGCGGAATCGGCCTTGCCATTGATACTCCAGTCGCTCAGGGCTTCCGCATAAATTCCCGCGTGCTGCAGACGCTCGACCAGCAGGCGATCGGACTGTTGCTCCTTTAGCCGCAGGATCAGGTGCATGCCGCCCGGTTGCGCATCGATGTGGATCTGCTCGCCCAGGGCTTTCCTGAGCCCCCGTGCGGTCATCTCCCGGCGTTCGCCGTAGAGTTTGCGCATGCGCTGGATATGCCGGGCAAAATGGCCCTCGGTCACAAACGTGGCCACGATCGCTTGGGTGAGCTCCGGGCAGCCGCCGAGGAATATCTGGCCGACCTGTTCGAAGCGTTCGACCTGCGCTGGCGGCACAATCAGATAGGCGAGACGGATGCCAGGAAACAGCACCTTGCTGAACGTACCGGAATAAAGCACCCGGCCATCGCGGTCCAGGCTCTTGAGCGCGGGCAGCGGGCGGCTGATGTAGCGGTACTCGCCGTCGTAGTCGTCCTCGACGATCCAGCCTTGCTCGCGGCTCGCCCACTCCAGTAGCTGCAGGCGTCGCGGCAGCGACAATGACACGCACAACGGGCTCTGATGGGCCGGGGTGACCACCGCCGCACGCGCCCCCGCCGGGTCGCTCACAGCGTCCGCGACACGCAGGCCGTCCTGGTCGACCGCCACCGGGACCACTGCCATCTGCAGATGCTCCAGCAACTGGCGGGTCGGCAGGTAGCCGGGGTCTTCAACGAACACGCGGTCGCCGGGTTCAAGCAGCGCATAAGCGATCAGCGACAGGGTGTTGCGGTATCCCGAGGTGATGAACACTTGAGCGGGCGAGCAGGTAATTCCCCTGGCCACCTGCAGATAGGTAGCAATCGCGCTGCGCAGCGAATCCAGCCCATAGACCGACGGGTTGGCCATGTCCGGGATCCGGGTCGCACGCACACAACGTGCGCCGATTTGCGACCATATTTTTCGTGGGAAAGCGTCCAGCGCGGGCAGGGCCATTTGAAAGGGCAGGACCGGCGCCTTGTGCCGGATGGAGGGACTTCCCGCTGAACCGGATGATCGCTGCGTGGCGGTCGAAAACGCCCTGACGTTGATACCCGGCGCCACCACCGTACCGGCCTGGCCACGAGACTGGATGTAGCCCTCGGCGGTCAGCAGTGAATACGCGGTGTCGATGGTCCCTCTGGCCAGTCCAAGTTCCTTGGCCAGCGCCCGTGCCGCGGGAATCCGCTCCCCCGGAGTGAGCAAGCCATCAGTGATCGCACCACGGAACCGCCAGTAGATTTGCCGGTAGATGGGTTCCTGCGAACTTGGATCGAGGGGTGAAAAGGTGTTGATTTGATGGCTCATGGCTGCGGAAAGTGCGCTCATTGTTTTTAGTCGGGAAATCCCGCAGCACGGCAGACGACGGCGGTGTGCATTGCACGGGTTTTGATACAGACCTGCAGGGACGCGGCCAACGTGTTTTTTTCTCTCGTAAAGGGGCGCAAGATAAGCGACTGGACGTTCGAATAAGGTGTCGCGATCAGCTTGCCTATAGCCATCTCGGGCACCACCGGTAAGGATATTTCACCCCAATACCACGATGAGCGCGTTCTCTGTCGAATGCAGGGGCCGGAGGAGGCGTTTTGAACCCGTTCCAGCTCAGACCTGGTGCTTCAACCCTGAACATGTTGCTTCAGGCGTGCCTGCAACGCCGTGACGCCGTGCCGCCGACTTTAACGGAAAAAGCCGTCATACCGGGCATTCCCAATGCTCGCTACTGGCTGGATCAGGATTTGACGCCGTTCATCCATGATGCCATTGCGGCCAATAGGAGAGAGTATGAGGCTCTCGTAGCAACCGGCAGGCAGGACACCGTCCTGCCGCTGGCCAGTATGCTGGCAATTTCCGGCGGTGGCGACGCTGGCACCTTTGCGGCGGGGCTCATCGCGGGGTGGACCAAGCATGGCACTCGCCCGGTGTTCAAGATCGTCACCGGCATCAGCGCCGGCGCCCTGGTCGCTCCGTTCGCTTTCCTGGGGCCGCGGTACGATGCGGTCATCCAACGTATCTGCAACGCAGTCGGCCCCAAAGACATTTTCCGTTCGCGTAATGTCCTGGCTCGTCTTGCCAGCGACGGCATAGCCGACAGCAAGCCGTTGTCGCGGCTTATTGCGAAGTACATCACACCCGAGGTTCTTGCGCAGATAGCGACGGAATATGCCAAAGGACGAATACTGTTGATCGGCACGACTGACCTTGATTCAGCGCGGCCAGTCACCTGGAACATGGGCACTATCGCCTCCAGCCAGGCGCCTGAAGCGCTCGATCTCTTTCGCAGCATCATGGTCGCATCAATGAGCATTCCCGGTGCCGTTTCACCGGTCATGATCGATGTGGAAGTCGACGGCAAGCTGTTCCAGGAAATGCACGTGGATGGCGGCGTCATCACGCAGATGTTCCTGTATCCGCCAGGCACCGTGATGGCGATGAACAAAGTCCCGGGCGCACCTGTGCGCCACGAACGTCATTTTTATGTCATTCGCAACGGCAAACTGGAACCCCAGTGGTCCGGGACCAAGCGTCGTACGTTGAGCATTGGCGGTCGAGCCATCAGCGCCTTGATTCAAACCCAGGGCATCAGCGACCTGGATCGAATCTACCGCATGGCGAAACAGGATGGGGCGGACTTCAATCTTGCCTATATCGGCACCGACTTCGGCTATTCCCGCAATCATAAATTCGATGGCGAATACATGAAGCGCTTATTCGAATACGCCTTTCAACTCGGCGCGAAAGGCTATCCGTGGCACAAATTACCGCCGGGTCCGGTCCTCTGGCTACCCTATGAGTAATACAAGCGCAGCCGGGTTTGCTGGTTATTTTTCACCGAGGAAATTCAGCATGATGGCGTTGAAGTCAGCGGGTGCCTGCATGAACGCGAAATGACTGGCATTGGGCAGTATGGCCAGGCCGGCGCCGGGTATGGTCGCTGCCAGGTACTCGGTGTGCTCGCGCTTGATCGCCTCATCGTGATCGCCGTCGGCAATCAGCACCGGTGATGTTATTTTCTTCAGGTCGGCATCGCTCCAGGCCGGCTGTGTCGCCCACATATGACTGATTTGCTCGACGAACTCGTCAAATTTGTCCGGCGTCGGCGACAGCTTCTTGTATTCCTGCCCGGCACGCTCGATGTAGGCGGCGAAGGTCGGGTTTTTTTCAACGCCGGCAATGACGCCATCGGTGGTCGAGTTGGCGGCGAAGGCAAATATTTTCCCCACGCGATCAGGGTGACGTATCGCCAGGTCCAACCCCAGGATCGCGCCGTCACTCCAGCCCACCACGTCAGCCTTGGGGATTTTCAGATGGTCCAGCAGCGCAACGACGTCATCGGCCATCAAGTCGTAGCCGTAGGCCTGGGTATCCCTGCCACTGCGCCCATGGCCGCGACTGTCGAGCAAGATCACGGTGTGATGAGGCGCCAGGACCTTGACCTGGTTTCCCCAATAATCGGTGTTGGCCAGGCCGCCGTGCAACAGGATGACGGGCGATCCCTGGCCGACAACGCGGTAGAACAGCCTGGCGCCGTTTACGTTCAGGTAGTTGGATTTAGCGGCCGTGGTGATCTGAGGCGTCGCTGGAAGTGTTTCCCAGCGCTCGGCAGCCTGGGCAATCGAAAACGAGGTGCACAGTAAAGCGACAGCCAAGAGTCGGTTCATGTTGCTCTCCATCGGATCATCGATTCAAAGAAAAATACGCGTGTAGTGCCTGGTCTGTCTTGCGCCTGGCCTCCACTACGGCATCCCGACCCAATGCAGTGCCTTCCACCGAGAAGAACGTTAGTGCATGCAGCCCGATCATGCCCAACACGGCGGTCAGATACGGCGTGAGAAAATCCGGCTGACGCGGGTTCACCCCGGAAAATCTGCCACCCGAGGCCACCGCGACAAACACCGGCCGGTCGCGCAGCAGACTGGTTTTACCCTGCGTGCCGACATTGAAGGTGCGACGAACGCGAGCGACGTGATCGATCCAGACTTTCAGCGCGGCCGGCACGGTGAAGTTATGCATGGGTGTGCCAATGACCACCACATCGGCACTCTCCAGTTCTTGAATCAACTCATCTGACCGGGCAAGAGAACCTTCTTGCGAAATGTCTGCGGACGACTGTTGTGAATTCGCGTAATCCTCGTCGACTTGCGCCAGGGCATCCCCCGCCACGACCCGGTGGATGACGGTTGCCGTTGGCTCGCCATCGAGCAGGAAGCCGATGATGTTTTTTGCAAGTCGATAGCTCTCGGACGTTTGCCCGCGAGGACTGCAAGAGACGTGGAGGATTTTCATGATTCACCCTTTACTGAAAGTGCTGACGTGAGGGGAATCACTCTATGAAGCTTATGACCTATCACAAAGGTCCATGAATGGAATAAGTGACTAGGCCATGATTGTCGACGGCCAGAAGGATCATGGCCCAGAACACAACACCGATCATGGACCTTATCAATTAGGCCAAGAAACAGCACGATGGCGTCCTCATCCAGCAAACACAAGGACTCATCATGAGCAATCGCATCGACTACGCCAAGGCTTCCCCCGAAGGTTACAAAGCGTTCGGCGGTGTATATGTCTGCCTGCAAAACAGTGGTCTCTCCCACGAACTGATCGACCTGGTCTATCTGCGGGTTTCGCAAATAAACGGCTGCGCATTTTGCATCGACATGCATTCGCGCGATCTGCTGAAACTCGGCGTGAGCGTGGACAAGCTGGTGCTGGTACCCGTGTGGCATGACGCGGGTGAAGTCTTTACCCAACGTGAACGTGTTGCACTGAGTTGGGCGGAAACCGTCACTCGTGTGGCGCAAACCGGTGTTCCCGATGCCGACTATGCAGCCGCGGCTGCCGAGTTCAACGATAAGGAGCTGGCCGATCTGACGTATGCGATCGGCCTGATGAACGCCTTCAATCGATTCGGCGTCACGTTCCGTTCGAAACCCGCTGCTGCCAACAAAGCTTGACCTACCCGATAGGTCGGTAGAGCACACCCAGTCTCGCCAGG
>DQGF01000363.1:7713-8062 GCA_003525045.1 Pseudomonas sp.
CGCCAGGCGGTAGCGCCTGGCGATTCAACTTACGGATCTGCATCAACAGGGCTATCACCATGGCATGGGCACTACTGGGCATCGCCGGCGTTCTCGAAATCGCGTTCGCCTTCTACATGAAAGGCTCTGACGGTTTCACCCGATTGATACCGGGACTGCTGGCGGCCGCCACGGGCTTGTCGAGCGTCTTTCTGCTTTCACTGTCACTGCGCACATTGCCGGTCGGGACCGCGTATGCGGTCTGGACCGGTATCGGCGCGGCGGGTACCGCGATTCTGGGCATGGCGCTACTGGGGGATGCCACCACGGCGCTGAGAATATTCTGCATTGTTCTCATCCTGGCTGGCGT